>DATCUG010000001.1:0-2945 GCA_036567525.1 Streptosporangiaceae bacterium
GCGCGCACCACGGCGGCACGGCCCCGGCCGGCCCCGCCGGGTGCGGTGAGCCGGGCCAGGCCGGTCAGTTCCGGGAACAGGCCCCGGTACCCGCTGGGGTCGTGCAGCCAGTGCTCGGTGTCGGCGATCAGGTCCGGATAAGCGAACGTGACCGCGGTGACGCCGGGGGCGGCCAGCCGCAGCGGGTGGACGCGGAGCCGGGCCGCCAGCTGGCCGAACCGAGCCTGGGTGTGCGCGGTGGCGAAGGAGCACCGGGACCGGCCGGCCCGCTGGCACAGCTCCAGCAGTTCGTGCAGCGCGCGGTCGCTGGCCGCGGCCGAACCCATCCGGTCGAACACCGGCACGCCCGCGGTGGCCCGCGTCCCGGCCAGCGTTTGCGGGTCGACGATGCCGTCGATCACCATCGCCCGGACCCGGCCGGGGAACATGTTCGCGTAGACCAGCCCGAGGTAGGAGCCGTAGGACACGCCCACGTAGGTCAGCTTGCGGTCGCCCACGGCGCGCCGCAGCACGTCCATATCGAGGGCGTCGTCGGTGGTGGACATAGCCGCCGCGACCGGCCGCCCGGTGCTGGAACAGGCCCGGCCGAGGGCCCGGGCGGCGCCGATCCAGGCGCGCTGCTGGGCCGGCGTGACGGGAAACGGGACGGCGCGCAGCGGGGCTTCGGTGCGGGCCCGCTGGGCCGCGGTGGTGAAGCACTGGACCGGCGTGCTGCCGCCGACTCCGCGCGGGTCGGCGCCGACGATGTCGAACCGGTCGAGGATGCGCTTGGGCAGGGCCGGCGGCAGCTGGACGGAGTAGGCAAAGTCCCGGGCCGAGTCGCCGGGTCCGCCTGGGTTGACGAAGATGGTGCCCAGCCGGTGCCGGGGGTCCTTGGCCCTGATCCGCAGCAGCGCCACCTGGACGGTCGCGCCATGCGGCTGGTGGTAGTTGAGCGGGAGTCGCGCGGTTGCGCACTGGGCCGTCTTCCGGCACGTGGTCCAGTGCAGGACGGGTGTGCGCACCCGGTCGGCCAGGCGGGCCCAGGCGGTACCCGATGGGCCGGGCGTGGCTGCGCTGCGGGCGGCTGCGACGGCCACGTCCCCTGGCTGGCCGGACGTACAGGCCAGGCCGGTCAGGGCCAGGGACAGGAGGATCGCCGCGCCCGCGCGGTGGGCTGTTTTTGTCATGCCGACCATCGTTCGGCAGCGGTGCCGCCCGGTCACCGGAGCGCACCGGACACTTGGCGGTGGGGTCCGCCCCACCTCCCGGGGTAGTGGCAGTTTCCCCCGGCGGTCAGGCCCGGAGGTAGGCGAGGACGGCCAGCACCCGGCGGTGCTGGGCCTCGTCGGGCAGCAGGCCGAGCTTGGCGAAGACGTTGCCGATGTGCTTTTCCACCGCGCTGGCCGACAACACCAGCCGCTGCGCGATGGCCGTGTTGGAATGGCCCTCGGCCATCAGCGCCAGCAGCTGCCGTTCCCGCGCGGTCAGCGTGTCCAGCGCGCTGCGGTGGCGCTGCCCGGCCAGCAGCTGGGCGATGACCTGAGGGTCTAGCACCGCTGCGCCGTGCGCGACCCGGTCCAGCGCGTCCAGGAACTCCTCGACCCGGGCCACCCGGTCCTTCAGCAGGTAGCCGACCGCGCCGGAACCGTCCGCCAGCAGCTCACCGGCGTAGGACACCTCCACATACTGGCTGAGCATCAGCATGGGAGCGCCGGGCAGCTGGGCGCGGGCGGTGATGGCCGCGCGCAGGCCCTCGTCGGTGTGCGTCGGCGGCATCCGCACGTCCACCACCGACACGTCCGGGCGGTGCGTCAGCACCGCGTCGACCAGAGCCGGGCCGTCACCGACCGCGGCCACCACCTGGTGCCCGTCCTCGGCGAGCAGGCGGATCAGGCCCTCGCGCAGCAGCACCGCGTCGTCGGCCACCACGATCCGCAGCGGGCCACGGCCCGGGCGGTCCGGCGCGCGGCCGGCCGCGGCGTGCTGGGGGGTCAGCCGCACGGCAGTTCCGCGGTGATCGTCGTGGGGCCACCGTGCGGGCTGCTGACCCACAGCTGGCCGCCGGCCGCGCGCAGCCGGTCGTCCAGCCCGCGCAGTCCGTGCCCCTTGGCCACGGCCGCGCCGCCCACGCCGTCGTCCGATACCCAGACCCGCAGGCGGCCGGCGCCGTGGCGCAGCCCGATCACGCACCGGCTGGCCTGGCTGTGCTTGGCCACGTTGGTCAGCGCCTCGGCGATCACGAAATAGGCGGCTGTCTCGACGGCCGCGTCCGGCCGGCCGTCCAGCGGGCCGGCATCGATGTCCACCGGCACGGTGCAGCGCGCGGCCAGGGCGGTGAGCGCCGGCCGCAGGCCCCGGTCGACCAGGATCGGCGGGGCGATGCCCCGCGACAGGGCGCGCAGCTCGTCCAGCGCCTCCTGGGTCTGGGCGATCGCGTCGGCCAGCGCCAGCCGGGCCGCCTCCGGCCTGCGGTCGAAGTTGTGCTGGGCGCGGCCCAGTTCCATGGCCAGGCGGACTAGCCGCTGCTGGGGCCCGTCGTGGATGTCGCGTTCGAGCCTGCGCAGCGCGGCTGCCTCGGCCGTCACCGCGGCCACGGTCTGCGCGCGGGCGGTGTCCCGCTCCTGCTCCAGCCCGCTGATCCGGCGGTGCAGCGCGGACTCGTCCGACAGCAGCGCCTGCCCCAGTCTGGTCTGGACGGCGGTGCACAGCCGGGTCACCAGCGGCAGGGCGGCCAGCACGAGCAGGCCGAGCGCGGTCCCGAGGGCGGCTCGCCCGGCGGTCGGCGTCTCGCGCGGAGCGACCGTGGCGGCGCCGAGGCCGACGAACCACCACGCCGCCGTCAGCGCCGCGGTGACCAGGGTGACCGGGAACACCAGCATCGCGTGCGCCACGTCGAGCCACAGCCCCGGATCGGACGCGCCCGCCGTCTCCTTAGGCCTGCCCGGCCGGCCCCCACCCGCCGC
>DATCUG010000002.1:0-11055 GCA_036567525.1 Streptosporangiaceae bacterium
CCCCGCTCACCGGCCCGCCGCGGCACCCAGGCCAGCCGGGCGCCAGTCGCCCGGGCCAGCCGGTCCACGGCGCTGAGCGCGCCGGGCACCTCGGCCAGCCGCTCGCCGGCCAGGATGATGGCCCCGTCGGCGGCCAGCGCCGCGGCCGCCGCCCGGCCCGCCTCATCCAGGCCGGTCCCGCTGATCAGGCTGCCCAGCGCGGTGGCCTCGCCGCCCGGCACGGTGCGCAGCAGCACCCCGGACATCCGGGCCAGCCCGCGGCTGGCCAGCGGGGCGATCGAGTAGACGGTCAGCGTGCCGCGCCGGGCCGCCTTGCGCAGCCGGAGGAACACGATCGGCGACTCGTCGTCCGGCTCGAACCCCGCCAGCAGCACGGCCGGGGCGCGTTCCAGGTCGGTGTAGCTGACGTCGATGCCGTGACCGGCTACCCGGGCGGCCAGGAATTCGGTCTCCTCGGCCGAGTGCGCGCGGGCCCGCATGTCGATGTCGTTGCTGCCCAGCGCGACCCGGGCGAACTTGGCGTAGCCGTAGGCGTCCTCGATGGTGAGCCGCCCGCCGGTGAGCACCCCGGCCCGGCCGCGCGCGGCGGCCAGCCCGCGGGCCGCCGCGGCGAACGCCTCGGGCCAGGACGCCGGCACCAGCACGCCGCTGGTGTTACGCACCAACGGGCCGGTCAGCCGGTCCGGCTGGGTGGCGTAGGTGAACGCCCACCGGCCCTTGTCGCAGTTCCATTCCTCGTTCACCAGCGGGTCCTGGCCGGCCAGCCGCCGGGTGACCACGCCGCGCCGGTGGTCGGTGCGCTGCCGGCAGCCGGCCGCGCAGTGCTCGCACACGCTCGGCGTGGAGACCAGGTCGAACGGCCGGGCCCGGAACCGGTAGGCGGCGCCGGTGAGCGCGCCCACCGGGCAGATCTGCACCGTGTTGCCGGAGAAGTAGGAGTCGAACGGCTGGCCGGCCGCGACGCCGACCTGCTCCTGCGGCCCGCGGTCGAACAACTCGATGAGCGGGTCGCCGGCGATCTGCTCGGCGAACCGGGTGCACCGGGCGCACTGGATGCAGCGTTCCCGGTCCAGCAGCACCCCGGTGGACAGCGCGATCGGCTTGGCGAACGTCCGCTTCTGGCCGTAGAACCGGGTCTCCCCCTGGCCGCTGGACATGGCCTGGTTCTGCAGTGGGCACTCGCCGCCCTTGTCGCACATCGGGCAGTCCAGCGGGTGGTTCACCAGCAGCAGCTCCATCATGCCGCGCTGCGCCTTCTCGGCCACCGGCGACGTCAGCTGGGTGTGCACCACCATGCCCTCGGTGCAGGTGGTGGTGCACGCAGGCGGCGGCTTGGGCTGGCCCTCGATGTGCACCAGGCACTGCCGGCAGGCGCCGACCGGGTCGAGCAGCGGGTGATCGCAGAACCGGGGTATCTGGATGCCCAGCAGTTCCGCGGCCCTGATCACCAGCGTGCCCTTGGGCACGGTGATCTCGAACCCGTCGATGGTGACGGTGACCCCATCGGCGGGCCGGGCGACGTCGCCGCCCTGGTTGCCGGTGCTCTGAACGGTCATCAGGCGGACTCCATCGCGAATAGCGTCGACGCGGCCGGGTCGAACGGGCAGCCGCGGTTGCGCAGGTGCTCGATGTACTCGTCGCGGAAGTACTTGATCGACGACTTGACCGGCGCCTCGATCGAGTCGCCCAGGGCGCAGAACGCCCGGCCGGTGATGTTGCTGCAGATGTCCAGCAGCTTCTCCAGGTCGGACTCACTGCCCTCGCCGTTCTCCAGCGCCTCCATCAGCTGCTCGACCCAGTAGCTGCCCTCCCGGCACGGGGTGCACTTGCCGCACGACTCGTGCCGGTAGAACTTGATCCAGCGCAGCACGACCCGGACCACGCAGGTGGTCTCGTCGAACAGCTGCACCGACCGGGTGCCGAGCATCGAGCCGGCCGCGGCCACCGACTCGTAGTCCAGCGGGACGTCCAGGTGCTCGTCGGTGAACAGCGGGGTGGACGAACCGCCCGGGGTCCAGAACTTCAGCCGGTGCCCGGCCCGGATGCCGCCGGCCAGCTCCAGCAGTTCGCGCAGCGTGGTGCCGAGCGGCGCCTCGTACTGGCCCGGGATCGTCACGTGCCCGGACAGCGAGAAGATGCCGAAGCCCTTGGATTTCTCGGTGCCGTAGGACGCGAAGTCGGCCGCGCCGTGACCGAGGATGTACGGCACGGTGGCGATCGACTCCACGTTGTTGACCACGGTCGGGGAGGCGTACAGCCCCTCCACGGCCGGGAACGGCGGCTTGAGCCGGGGCTGGCCGCGGTAGCCCTCCAGCGAGTCGAGCAGCGCGGTCTCCTCGCCGCAGATATAGGCGCCCGCTCCGGCGTGCACCACCACGTCCAGGTCGAACCCGGAGCCCAGGATGTCCTGGCCGAGGTAACCGGCCTGGTAGGCCTCGGTCACCGCGTGGTGCACCCGGCGGATCACGTGCAGCACCTCGCCGCGCACGTAGATGAACGCCCGGTGCGCGTTGATCGCGTAGCAGGCGATCACGATGCCCTCGATCAGTGCCTGCGGGTTGTTCAGCAGCGTCGGCATGTCCTTGCACGCGCCGGGCTCCGACTCGTCCGCGTTCACCACCAGGTAGTGCGGCTTGCCGCCGCCCTTGGGGATGAACCCCCACTTGAGCCCGGTGGGGAAGCCGGCCCCACCGCGGCCGCGCAGCACCGAGTCCTTCATGGTCTGGATGACCTGGTCCGGTTCGAGGGCCAGCGCCTTGGGCAGCGCGCTGTAGCCGCCGTTACGCCGGTAGGCGGCCAGTGTGAACGAGTCCGGCTCGTCCCAGTACGCGGAGAGTTCCGGCGTCAGCAAAGAGCTCACTTGCCGCTCCGATCGTCATCCGGGCTCCAGCCATGCCCTTTAGCGATGCGCAGGCCGGCCAGGCTGGGCTCGCCCGCGGTGTGCCCCTCGGCGGCCTGCCCGTCCGGGAAGCCGGCCAGGATCCGGGACGCCTGCTTCCAGGTGCACAGCCGGGGCGCGCCGCGGGTCGGCTGGATGCCCGGGGCGCCGGAACGCAGGCCGTCCACCAGGTCGCGGGCCGACTGCGGCGTCATGTTGTCGAAGAACTCCCAGTTCACCATCACCACCGGCGCGTAGTCGCAGGCCGCGTTGCACTCCAGGTGCTCCAGGCTGACCTGGCCGTCGCTGGTGGTCTCGTCGTTGCCGATGCCGAGATGCTGCTGCAGATCGGCGAAGATGGCGTCGCCGCCCATCACCGCGCACAGCGAGTTGGTGCACACCCCGACGTGGTATTCGCCGACCGGCTGGTGCTTGTACATGGTGTAGAACGAGGCCACCGCGGTGACCTCGGCCTCGGTCAGCCCGAGCAGTTCCGCGACGTACCCGATGCCGTCCTGGGAGACGTAGCCTTCCTCGGCCTGCACCAGGTGCAGCAGCGGGAGCAGCGCCGAGCGCGACTGCGGGTAGCGCCCGATGATCTCCGCGGCGTCCGGCGCCAGTCGGTCCCGCACCTCTTCCGTCAGGGCCATTACCTGTCCACGCCTCCCAGCACGGGATCGATACTTGCCACGGCCGCGATCACGTCGGCCACCATGCCGCCTTCGGCCATCGCCGACACCGCCTGCAGGTTGGTGAACGACGGGTCCCGGAAGTGCGCCCGGTACGGCCGGGTCCCGCCGTCGCTGACCGCGTGGCAGCCCAGCTCGCCGCGGGGCGACTCGATGGCCACGTAGACCTGCCCGGGCGGCACCCGGAAGCCCTCGGTGACCAGCTTAAAGTGGTGAATCAGCGCTTCCATGGACTGGCCCATGATGTGCGCGATGTGGTCCGGCGAGTTACCCAGCCCGTCCGGGCCCAGGGCCAGCCGGGCCGGCCAGCCGATCTTCTTGTCCTGGATCATCACCGGGTCACCGGGCGAGCCGGCGGCCAGCCGGTCGGCGCACTGCTCGATGATCTTCAGGGACTCGTCGACCTCGTCGATCCGGACCAGGTACCGGCCGTAGGCATCGCAGGTGTCCTGGGTCCGCACATTGAAGTCATACGTCTCGTAGCCGCAGTACGGCTGGCTCTTGCGCAGATCCCAGGGCAGCCCGGTGCCGCGCAGCAGCGGGCCGGTCACGCCCAGGGCCATACAGCCGGCCAGGTCGAGGAACGCGACGCCCTTGGTCCGGGCCAGGAAGGCCGGGGCGTTGTCGAGCAGCGAGCGCAGTTCGCGCATCTGGTCCGGCATCACCCCGAGCAACTCGCGGATCTTGTCCTGCGCGCCGGACGGCAGGTCCTGTGACACCCCGCCGGGCCGCACGTAGGCGTGGTTCATCCGCAGCCCGGTGATCAGCTCGAGCAGGTCGAGCACCTTCTCCCGCTCGCGCACCGCATACAGAAACACGGTAGTGGCGCCGAGTTCCAGGCCGAACGTGCCGATCGCGGTCATGTGCGAGGCGATCCGGTTGAGCTCCATCAGCATCACCCGCAGGATGCTGGCCCGTTCCGGGATCTCCGCCTCGATGCCGAGCAGCTTCTCCACCGCCAGGCAGTACGCGGTCTCGTTGAAGATCGGCGCCAGGTAGTCGGCCCGGGTGCAGAACGTCACGCCCTGCGTCCAGGTGCGGAACTCCATGTTCTTCTCGATGCCGGTGTGCAGGTAGCCGATGACCGGGCGCAGCTCGGTGACCGTCTCCCCGTCCAGGGTCAGGATCAGCCGCAGCACGCCGTGCGTGGACGGGTGCTGCGGGCCCATGTTGACGACGATGTGCTCGTGGTCGGACCGGTCCCCGGCCTCCTGGGCGGCCTTGACGACCTCCTCCCAGTCCTGCCCACCGACGTTGTAGACGCGGCCCTCGGCCTCAGTGCCCGCACTCACGTATACGACCTCCGCTCGTCCGGTGGCGGCACGGTGGCGCCGCGGTACTCGACCGGGATGCCGCCCAGCGGGTAGTCCTTCCGCTGCGGATGGCCCTTCCAGTCGTCCGGCATCTCGATCCTGGTCAGCCCGGGATGCCCGTCGAAGATGATGCCGAAGAAGTCCCAGGTCTCCCGCTCGTGCCAGTTGCACCCCGGGTACACGTCCACCACCGACGGGATGTGCGGGTCAGCGTCCGGCGCGCTGACTTCGAGCCGCAGCCGCCGGTTGTGCGTGATCGAGTTCAGGTGGTAGACCGCGTGCAGTTCCCGGCCGGTGTCGCTGCGGTAGTGCACCCCGGACACCCCGCCGCACAGCTCGAACGCGAGCGACGGCTCGTCGCGCAGCGTCCGGGCCACCGCGACCAGGTGCTCGCGCCGGACGTGCAGGGTCAGCTCACCCCGGTCCACGATGACCCGCTCCACCGCCTCGCCGAAGTCCGAGCCGTCCTCGGCCAGCCGGGCGGCCAGCGCGTCGGCGATCTCGTCGAAGTACGAGCCGTAGGGCCGCGGCGAGGAGGGCAGCGGCGCCCGGCGCACCTGCAGGCCGCCGTAGCCGGAGGTGTCCCCGCTGGTCCCGGTGCCGAACATGCCGGTCCGCACCACCTGCTCGCCGAGCCGCTGCTGGCCGGCCAGGGCCGCCTGGTCCGGCGGCTGCTCCTGGTTCTCGTCGCTCACCGGTCCGTCCCCTCCTGGGCCTGGCCGAGCAGGGTCGGGCCACTCTGGGCCTGGACGCGCTGCGCCTGGCCCCCCGCCTGGACACCGGCCAGGTCGGCGGCGAGCGGCAGGCGGCGCAGCCGGGCCTGCTCCAGCTCCTGCACCTCCACCTCGCGATCGATGCCGAGCTTCATGTTCTGGATCTTGTCGTGCAGCTTGAGGATCGAGTCGAGCAGCATCTCCGGCCGCGGCGGGCAGCCGGGCAGGTAGATGTCCACCGGCACGATGTGGTCGACGCCCTGCACGATCGCGTAGTTGTTGAACATGCCGCCACTGGACGCGCACACGCCCATCGAGATGACCCACTTGGGGTCGGCCATCTGGTCATAGATCTGCCGCAGCACCGGGGCCATCTTCTGGCTCACCCGGCCGGCCACGATCATCAGGTCGGCCTGGCGCGGGGTGTTGGAGGCGCGCTCCATGCCGAACCGGGCCAGGTCATGCCGCGGGCCGCCGGTCTGCATCAGCTCGATCGCGCAGCAGGCCAGGCCGAACGTGGCCGGCCAGACCGACACCTTGCGCGCGTAACCAACCACCTTCTCGACCGTGGTCAGCAGGATCCCGCTCGGCAGCTTTTCTTCGACGCCCATGGTCAGTCCCACTCCAGTCCGCCGCGGCGCCACACGTAGCCGTAGGCGACCAGCACGGTGACGATGAACAGCACCATCTCGACCAGGCCGAACACCCCGAGGTTGTCGTACTCGACCGCCCACGGGTAGAGGAACACGATCTCGATGTCGAACAGGATGAAGAGCATCGCGGTCAGGTAGTACTTGACCGGGAACCGGCTGCCCACCTCGGGCGGCGTCGGATCGATACCGCACTCGTAGGCCTCGAGCTTGGCCCGGTTCCAGCGTCTGGGCCCGGCCAGATGGCCCGCGATGAGCGAGAAGATCGCGAAGAACGCAGCCAGCGCGCCGAGCACGATGATGGGAACGTACAAGACCAGCACGGCAGCCTCCTTTCTTCTTCTCCTGACGATCCGGTCGCGCAGCGCGGCTACGCCGCCGGCGTCATCTTAGACAGTGCGTTAATCACCCGGTCCGCCGCGTCGCCGCCGCGTACCTCGGTGAGGTTGGCCAGCAGCTTCAGGGTGAACCGCATCAGCGCCGGGCGGGGCATCCCGTGCTTGGTCGCGAACTGCATCAGCCGCGGGTTGCCGATCGCCCGGACGAACTTGCGCCCGAGAGTGTAGTAGCCGCCGTAGGCGTCCTTCAGCGCCTGCGGGTAGCTGTGCAGCACCTGCTCCGCGCCGGCCGCGTCCGGCCGGGCCAGCGCCTGCGCGATGACCTGGGCGGCCAGTTCCCCCGCCTCCATCGCGTAGGCGATGCCCTCGCCGTTGAACGGGTTCACCATGCCGCCCGCGTCCCCGGCCAGCAGCAGGCCGCGGGTGTAGTGCGGGGTCCGGTTGAAGCCCATCGGCAGCGCGGCGCCGCGGACCGGCTCGGTCCGGTTCTCCTCGGTGTACCCCCACTCGGCGGGCATCCCGGCCAGCCAGCGGCGGAGCAGGTCCCGGTAGTCCACGTTCTTGAACGAGGCGGACGTGTTGAGCAGGCCAAGGCCCACGTTGCTGGTGCCGTCGCCCATGCCGAAGATCCAGCCATAGCCGGGCAGCAGCCGGTGCCCGTCCCACAGGTCGAGCCATGATTCGAGGTAGTCGTCGTCGTGCCGGGGGCTGGTGTAGTACGTCCGCACGGCGACCCCGAGCGGCCGGTCGTCCCGCTTGCCCAGGCCCATGGCCAGGGACAGCCGCGAGGAGTTCCCGTCGGCGGCCACGACGACACGGGCCATGTACTGGCGTTCGGGCTCATCGGGTTGCCCGGTGGGACGGGCCTGCACGCCAATGATGCGGCCACCGTCGTCCAGCACCGGGCCGGTCACGGTGACGCCTTCGTGCAGCCGTGCGCCCGCCTTGGCCGCGGTGCGGGCCAGCGTCTCGTCGAAGTCGAGGCGGCTGCGGACCAGGCCGTAGCCCGGGTAGCTGGACAGCTCCGGCCAGGGCAGCTCGAGCCGGACCCCGCCGCCGATGATGCGCAGCCCCTTGTTCCGCAGCCAGCCGTCCTGCTCGCCGATGGGCACGCCCATGCCGACCAGCGCCTTGACCGCGCGCGGGGTCAGCCCGTCACCGCAGACCTTCTCCCGCGGGAACGTGGCTTTCTCGAGGACCAGCACGTCGATCCCGGCGCGGGCCAGGTAGCACGCGGTGGCCGAGCCGGCCGGCCCGGCCCCGACCACGATGACGTCGGCCTCTTGGGGGACTTCCTGGGACACGAAACCTTTGTCCTGACTATCTTGTGAACCGCTTCACAAGTATTCAATTCCGGAGTCTAGACCCACCCCAGCCAGGCGGCGAACTCGGCCCGTGCGGTCAGCCCGGCCGGCGGGCCTGATGGATCGCCACCACCCCGAGGCTCAGGTCCCGCCAGCGTACTGCCGACCAGCCCGCGGCAGCGATGCGCCGGGCCAGCTCGGGCTGGGCCGGCCAGTCCTGGATGGACTCGGCCAGGTACTCATAGGCGTCCGGGTTGCCGGACAGCCGCCGCGCCACCGCGGGCAGCGCGCCGGCCAGGTACGCCTCGTAGGCCCGGTTCAGTCGCGGCCAGGGCAGGTGGCCGAACTCACACACGACCAGGCGGCCGCCGGGCCGGGTGACCCGCCGGAACTCGGCCAGCGCGGCCTGGTGACCGGCCACGTTGCGCAGCCCGAAGGAGATCGTCACCGCGTCGAACGCGGCGTCGCGGAACGGCAGCCGCATCGCGTCCCCGGCCACGAACCTCAGCCCGGGACGGCGCCCCCGCTGCGCGCCGACGGTCAGCATGCCCAGGGAGAAGTCGCAGGCCACGCAGTCGGCCCCGGCCGCGGTGAACGCCCGCGACGAGGTGCCGGTGCCCGCGGCCACGTCGAGCACCCGCTCGCCGGGCCGGGCCGCGACCGCCCGGGCCACCATCCGCCGCCACCACCGGTCCTGGCCCAGCGACAGCACGTCGTTGAGCAGGTCATAGCGGTCGGCGACCTTGTCGAACATGGCCGAGACCTCGCCGGGCCGCTTATCCAGGTGCGCGCGCGTCATCCCCCCACCCTGGCACAGGCCTGCCGCGGTCAGAGCAGGGCGGGGCGGCGCCAGGGCTGGCCGAGCACGTGCTGGGCCAGGAACGCGAACACCGTCTCGTACCAGATGCTCGCGTTGCCCGGGGTGAGCACCCAGTGGTTCTCGTCCGGGAAGTAGAGGAACTTGGCCCCAGCCTGGCCGTCCGGGCGCCCGGCCAGGTCGGCCCACATGCGCAGCGCCTCGCCGATCGGCACCCGGTAGTCCCGGTCGCCGTGGATGATCAGCATCGGGGTGGTGATCTTTGCCGCGTACAGATGCGGCGAGTTGGCCGAGTAGCGCTCCGGGTGGCTCTGCGGGGTGCCGAACAGCCGCCGCCAGTGAGCCGGCGAGTCGGTGGTGCCGAACATCTGGTCCAGCGCCCACAGGCTGGCGTGGCTGACGATGGCCCGGAACCGGTCGGTGTGCCCGGCGATCCAGTTCGCCATGTAGCCGCCGAACGAGCCGCCCATCATGCCGGTGCGCGTCTCGTCGATGTCCGGCCGGGCCACCGCGGCGTCGGTGACCGCCATCAGGTCGGTGAACGGCCGGCTGCCCCACTCGGCGTGCCCGCGGGCGATGAAGTCCAGGCCGTACCCGGTGGACAGCGCCGGGTCGGGCAGCAGCACCGCGTAGCCGCGGGCCGCCATCAGCCACGGGTTCCACCGCCAGGACCAGGTGTTCCAGCTGGACAGCGGGCCGCCGTGCACCCACAGCAGCAGCGGCGCGGGCTCGTCCGCGGTGGCCGCCGCGGGCAGCACCAGCCAGGCCCGGAGCACCGACCCGTCGCTGGCCGTGGTGGCGATCTCGGTCAGCCGGCCGGGCAGCGCTGGCTGGCCGGCCGGGCCGGCCAGGAATTCCGGCTCTCCCGGCTGGCTGGCGTCCAGCCGCACCGCCGCGGGTGGGCTGTCCACGGCGGCCCGCAACGCGTATACATAACGCCCGTCCGGGGCCGGGCACAGGCTGGTGTACGCGCCGTCGTCGGTGGTCAGCCGGGTCACCGCCACCGCCGGCCGCCCCGGCGGGCCGAGTTCGGCGCGGAACACCGGGCGGCGGCCCTGGTCGTCGGCGGTGAAGAAGACGCTGCCGCTGTCCGCCGCCCAGACCGCTTCGGCGGGCCACCGGTCCATGACGGCCAGCAGGTCGGCCGGGCCGGCGCTGCCGTCCAGCGGGGCCAGCACCAGCGTGACGTCGCCGGGCGCGGCCACCGTGTCGTGCCCGGACCGGATGGCCAGCACCGACTGGCCGTCCGGGGAGACCCGCGGGCTGCTGAAGTCGGCGTCCAGTGCGGACAGCAGGGTCCGCCGGGTCCCGGTCCGGGTGTCGATGACCGCGACTTCCTCCCGCCGCTCGCCGCAGCGGTCGAACACCGACCAGCCGGTGACTGCGTACCGGCCGTCCGGGGTCAGCTCGAAGTGATGCTCGTCCAGCGCCCGCCCCGGCTCGCTGGTCAGATCGCGGGGTTGATCGTGATCGCTGCCCAGGTCGGTGCCGTCAGTCTGGCCAGCTGCCTGGTCAGGGCTGGCTTCGGTGACCAGCAGGCGGAGCTGGTCGGGGCCGAGGTCGTGGTCCCAGTGCCGGACCGGGGCAGCCTCGTGCAGGATCGCGGTCACCCCGGCGTCGGCCCGGCTCTTCCGGCGCTGCGCGTCGTCGGCGATGCCGCTGGCGCCGGGCAGCACCGGGCAGGTGAACGCGGCCAGCGGCGCCGCGGCGGCGGTGGCCAGCCGGCTGATGCCGCCGGGCGGCGCGGTGAGCTGGCATGCCTCGCCGCCGTCCGCCGGGAGCAGCCACAGCGTGCGCTTCCGGGCCGCCCCTTCGCCGTCGGCGGCGGTGGGCGGTCCAGGGTCCGGCTGGCGGGGGTCCGGCTGACCGGCTGGCCCGCGCGGGCCGTCCGGCGGGGCGGGCCGGGCGGACAGGAACAGCAGCGAGCCGTCCGGCAGGAAGGCCGGGTTGTCCTCGCCCTCGGCCGACCGGGTCAGCCGCGCCGCACTGGGCCGGGCCTGCGCCGGCCCGGCCGGGATCCGCCAGATGCTGGGCTTGAACGTGCGCCCGTCCGCGCTCAGCGCCGACACGCTGGCCGCCAGCCAGCTGCCGTCGGGGGCCAGCCGCAGCCCGGTCAGCCGGGGCAGCGCCTGGTAGTCGTGCAGGTCATGGAAGGGAGTCACGCCTCTCGCCTCCGTGGCTGTCCTCGGTGGACCCCCCATGGCTTCGGGCGCCGGATCAGTGCCCTTCGGTGATCATGGCTGCGCCGACGGTGGCGTTGGTTGCCTCGTCGATCAGGATCAGCCCGCCGGTTTGCCGGTTGCGGCTGTAGGGGTCGAAGAACAGCGGCTGGGTCATCCGCAGGCTGACCCGG
>DATCUG010000003.1:0-3008 GCA_036567525.1 Streptosporangiaceae bacterium
TTCGCCCCGTTCACCGCGGTGCTCCGCGAGCTGGTCCGGGACCTGGGCGCGGCGGGGGTGGCCGATCTGCTGCCCGGCGGCGCGACCCGGGAGCTGGCCCGGCTGCTGCCCGAGTTCGGTGAGCCGGCCGCGGCCGAGGACGCCGGGGAGGCCCGGGCCCGGCTGTTCGAGCAGGTCCTCATCCTGCTGGAACAGCTGGCCGAGAGCAGCCCGGTGCTGCTGGTCATCGAGGACGCGCACTGGGCCGACCGGTCCACCCGGGACCTGCTGGCCTTCCTCATTCGCAATCAGCAGGCGCTGGACGGGCTGCTGATCGTGGTCAGCTACCGGTCCGACGAGCTGCACCGCACCCACCCGCTGCGCCCGCTGCTGGCCGAGCTGGACCGGGTCAGCTGGGTCCGCCGGATGGAGCTGGGCCGGCTGTCCCGCCCGGACACCGGCGAGCTGGCCGCCCGGCTGCTCGGCCACCAGCCCGGCGCGGACCTGCTGACGACGGTGTACCGGCGCACCGAGGGCAACCCGCTGTTCGTGGAGGCGCTGCTCGACGACGGCGGGCTGGGTTCCGGGCTGCCCGAGTCACTGCGCGACCTGCTGGTGGCGAGCGTGCGGCGGCTGCCCGAGGAGACCCAGGACGTGGTCCGGGTGGCCAGCGCGGCCGGCGAGCGGACCGGCCACGCGCTGCTGGCCGCGGTCACCGGGCTGGACCTGGCCGGGCTGGCCCGGGTGCTGCGGCCCGCCGTGGCGGCCAACGTGCTGCTGGTCGACGAGGACGGGTTCGTATTCCGGCACGCATTGATCCGCGAGGCGATGACCCAGGAACTGCTACCCGGTGAGAGCAGCCAGCTGCACAGCCGGTTCGCCGAGGGAATCGCCGCCGACCCGGCGCTGGTGCCGCCCGGCCGGGCCGCGGTCGAGCAGGCGTATCACTGGTACGCGGCACACGACACGGCGCGCGCGCTAGCCAGCGCCTGGACCGCGGCCGCGGAGTTCGGCCACGCGCTGGCGCACGCCGAGCAGCTGGCCATGCTGTCCCGGGTGCTGGAACTGTGGGACCAGGTCCCCGGGGCGGAGCAGCGCATCGGCCGCAGCCGGCTGGCCGTGCTGGAAGCCGCCGTCCGGGTGGCCGAGCTGGCCGGCGAATACGACCGCGGCGTCGCGCTGGCCAAGGCGGCGCTGCACGAGATCGACGTCGGCGCCGAACCGGTCCGGGCGGCGCTGCTCTATGAAGCCCGCGGCCACCTGACCTACCTGCTCGGCCGGCCGGGCTTCACCGACGACCTCCGCGAGGCGGCCCGGCTGGTGCCCGCCGACCCACCCACCCCGGCCCGGGCCCGGGTGCTGGAAGCCCTGGCACACGACATCCATCACCGGGCCAACTGGGACGACGCCGAGTTCCTGGCCGGCGCCGAGGAAGCGGTGGCGGTAGCCCGGCAGGCCGGTGATCCGGCTACCGAAGCGGCCGCGCTGGTCACCCTGGCCTGTGCCCAGTCGCTCGGCGCGGATGTGGCCGGCATCCGGTCGCTGCTGGACGAGGCCCGCAGGGTAGCTACCCAGGCCCGCGCCTATCAGCCGCTGCTCCGCGCCATCATCACGGAGTCGGACCTGCTGGAAGGGCTGGGCCAGCACGAGCAGGCCGTCACGGTGGCCCGGAACGGCGTCCGCACCGCAGCCGAGTACGGGCTGGCCCGGACATCCGGCGTGACCCTGGCCGTCAACCTGGCCGAGCCGCTGGTCTCGCTAGGCCGGTGGGACGAGGCCGGCGAAGTCATCGAGCGAGCCCAGCAGCTGATGCCACCCGTGGTGCACGGGTCCTCGCTGGTCCGGCTGTCCGGCGACATGGCGGTGGCCCGCGGCGACCTGGCGGTGGCGGCCGAGTGCGTAGCCACGGTCGCGGCGGCACTGCGTGGCACCCGGTACAAGGACGAGCATCAGCTGGCGCTGGCCCGGCTGGAGACCGAGCTGCGCACGGCCCAGGACCGGCCAGCCGAGGCGCTGGCCGTAGCCGGGGAGGCGGTGGACCACATCGTGGAGATGCGCAGCGCCCGGTACGGCTGGCCGCTGCTGGCCGCCGCGGCCCGGGCCTGCGCGGCGGCAGACCGCGACCCGGCGCTGGCCGGGCAGGCCGCCGCGTTGCGCGGCCAGCTACGTCACGCGGCGGGCCAGCTCAGCACGGTCGGGCTGGCCCAGCCGGCGCACCGGCTGACGTTCGAGGCCGAGTTGATGCGCGGCGAGCAGCCGCCCGGCGACAGCCGCGCCGCCTGGGACGCCGCGACGGCCGCCTGGGAGGCGGTGGGCCAGCCCTATCCGCTGGCCAGTGCCCTGCACGAGGCGGCCGGGGCCGCGCTGGCCGCGGGCGACCGCGACGGCGGGGCCACCCGGCTGCGCCGGGCCGCCACGCTGGCCCAGGACCTGGGCGCCCAGCCGCTGGCGGACCGCATCGGGCTGCTGGCCCGGCGGGCCCGGATCCCGCTCGGTGACCGCCCGGCGGCCGCCACGGACAGCCAGCCGGACCGGCTCGGGCTGACCGCGCGGGAGTTCGAGGTGCTCCGGCTGGTCGCCGCCGGGCAGAGCAACCGGGACATCGCCGGCGAGCTGTTCATCTCGGTCAAGACGGCCAGCGTGCATGTGTCGAACATCCTGGGCAAGCTCGGGGTGAGCAACCGCGGCGAAGCCGCCGCCACCGCGCACCGGCTGCGCCTGTTCGACGCGTTCCCGGCGCCGCCGCCGACGGCACCGGCCAGGCAGGGGCGTTAGGCGAAAAGAAGGGGTTTGCGTCATGGCGCCGGGCCTGGACGTGCGGTTCGTGGGCAGCGGGGACGCGTTCGGCAGCGGCGGGCGGGCGCAGACCTGCATCCGGCTGGCCGCGGGCGGCCAGGTGCTGCTGGTCGACTGCGGTACGACCAGCCTGGCCGCGCTGAAAGCCCAGGGGCTCGACCCGGGCGAGGTGGCCGGGGTCGCGGTCACCCACACCTGGACTACCAGACGCTGCGCGGGCACCTGGGCGAACT
>DATCUG010000004.1:0-4736 GCA_036567525.1 Streptosporangiaceae bacterium
ACTCGGTCTCGGTGATCTTCTCCAGCAGCCGGATGTCGGCCTCGAAGTAGGGCAGCAGCGCCTGGCGCTGCTCCCAGGTCAGCGGCTGCCGCGGCCGGTTGCCCCGCTGCAGCATGCGCTCCAGCGGGGCGGTGATGGCGGTGCCGGTGGTGCCGGGCAGGTGCCGGCCGGTGGCCGCCGCGCCGCGCAGGAACCGGGACATCAGCCGGTGCCCCACCGACTCGCTGGGGTGTGCGGTCACGTTCTCCTTGGGCACCTCGGTGATGACGCCCTGCGGCACGCCGAGGAAGCGGCAGATCTCGTCCAGCGTCTCGGCCGGCGAGTCCACCAGCTGCCGGTAGCGGAGCACCAGCACCTGGTCACGGGGGAACTGCAGGTACAGGTGCTCGAGCTGCTCGCCGTACCGGCCCAGCCGGGTGTAGTGCCAGAAATCGGCCCAGCCCGCGGCTATCCGGCGGTCCTCTTCCGCGCACGCCCGGACGAAGTCACCCACCGGGTCCAGGCCGGCCGACCACAGGTGGGCCCAGTTGGAGTGCGCCCGCTCGACCGGGTCGCGGAGGATCGCGATCAGCTTGACGCCCGGGATCAGCTCCCGGATCCGCCGCTGCGCGGACCGGTCGTACAGGTAGAACGGGGTGGACTCGCCGCGCAGCTGGCCGGCCGTGGCCCCCATGAACAGCGCCTCGTAGTCAGCTCGCCGCCACACGTGCTCGCGCCAGGTGGTCACGTCGCCCGGGCCACCGCCCTTGGCCGGCGGCGGGCCATCGGTCAGGAAAAACTTCGGCTCCTTGACCGGCGACATATAGAGCGCGGGGTGTCTGGCCAGCGCGGCGTGCAGGGCCGTGGTCCCGGCCTTGGGCGCGCCGATGATCAAGAAGTCAGGCAGAGGCATGTGGCCTCCTTTGCGGCTGTGCACAGCGGTGCGTCGGGGGTAGGAGATGCCCAGGTAACGGGGGAATTATCTCGATCAATTTAGTAGGGTATTTCAGACAAAGAACGCGGTCAATGCCCTGCGCCCAGGCTGGCCTCGCTGCCGGGCCACGGCACTCTCCGGCCCCACCGCGCGGGGAGCGCATGCGGACCAATCTTCCCCGGCGCACGCCGCTCACACCCCCGCCCACGGACATTGTGAGCAGTGCCTCACTCGGCCGCGATGACCAGCCACTCCCCATTGACAGCCGCCATCCCGGTGCGCTGTGGTTCGTAGTGTGAACCGCGGTTCGCTCTGTGCGCGAACGCGGCTATGGCTCAAGACTCTCTCGATGAAGAGGTGGAGCAGATGAATGCCTGGGACGCGACGACGTACGAAGGCAAAGACACCATCCTGCAGGTCGTCCGGGGTGAGGCGGAACGTTTCATGGACCTGGCCGGCCGGCCCGGGGCCTGGGAAGCGCCCACCGCCTGCGAGAGCTGGTCCGTCCGCGATGTGGTCGGCCACCTGGTGGACACCACCGAGGGCTATTTCGAGGCGTTCGAGACGGCGCGGGCGGGCGGCGAGGCCAGCCCGTACGGCCTGACCGGGATGCACGACCGGGCCGGCCAGCAGGCGACCCGGTTCCGTGACCTGGGCCAGCAGGAGATGCTCGGCCGGCTGCGCACCGACCTGGACAAGCTGCTGGGCATCCTGCAGCCGATGGGCCCGGAGGAGTGGACCGGGTTCATGGTCCCGCACTTCTACATGGGGCCGGTGCCGGCCTTCTTCTACGCGGCCGGGCAGCTCATGGACTACGCCGTGCACTCCTGGGACATCCGGCAGGGCAGCGGGCGCGCGCACGGCCTGTCCGGCGACGCGGCCGACCTGCTGGTGCCGTTCATGTTTGTGCTCTGGCAGTCCACCATCAAGCAGGACGCCGACCTCACCCCGTTCCGCCTCGGCGTGACGGTGACCGGCCGGAACGCCGGCCAGTACCGGATCGAGGTGTCGGAGCAGGGCATGACGTACGCGCCGGGCGAGGTCAGCGACCTGCCCACGGTCATCGACTTCGACGCGGGCAGCCTGGTGCTGACCACGTTCGGCCGGAGCAACTCCGGCACCGTCCGCGGCGACCAGGACATCGCGGACCGTTACCTCAACCTCTTTTTCCGTATCTGAACGCCAGTACGTGGCCGGGCGGCCTGGGCTGGCAGCTCAGCGGCGCCCGGCCGGTTCGGCGTCCCACTCACCCGGCGGGTGCCCGCGCGGCAGCCGGTGCTTGGCCACCCGGGCGGTCGGGGTGCGTGGCAGCTCGCTGATCAGCTGCCAGTAGCGGGGCACCTTGAACGCGGCCAGCCGCTCGGCGGTGAATGCCCGCAGTTCGGCCAGGTCGGGTGACCGGCCGGGCACCGGCACCACGAACGCCTTGACCTCTTCCTCGGACAGCTCGGACGGCACCCCGACCACGGCGCACTCCAGCACGTCCGGGTGCGCCTCCAGGACTTCCTCGACCTCGGCCGGGGAGAGGTTCTCGCCGCGGCGGCGGAGCACTTCCTTCTTCCGGGCCACGAACGTGTACGTGCCGCCCGGGTCCACGGTGACCAGGTCACCGGTGTGCAGCCAGCCGTCGGCGGTGAACGCCCGCTCGGTCTCGGCTGGCATCCCCCAGTACCCCCGGGTCAGCACCGGGTTGCGCAGCAGCAGCTCGCCGGTGCCACCCGGGCCGGCCTCCGCGCCCTCGTCGTCCAGCACCCGGGCGTGGTTGATGACGCCCAGCACCGGGTGCTGGCGCACCGTGCCCAGCGTGCCGAACGGCCGGCTGCCGTGCGGCCAGATCAGCCCGTACGGGCTCTCCGACATCGCGTAGCCGACCACGATGCGCAGCCCGAACCGGCGTTCCATCTCTTCCTGGCGCTCCCGGGCCGGGGCCGGGCCGGTGTAACACAGCCGCAGCGGCGTGTCCGCGTCGTCCGGCCGCGGCGGCTGGCGCATCAGGATCTCCAGCATCGCGCCGATCGCGTTGAACTCGGTCGCGCCGTGCCGGCGGGCCGCGTCCAGGAAGCCGCTGGCCGAGAACCGGGGCAGCAGGATCAGGCCCGCGCCGCAGGCCAGCGAGCCCATCATCGAGTAGGCCGGCGCGTTGATGTGGAACAGCGGCAGCGACGTCATCAGCCGGTCGGCCGCGGTCAGCCCCATCCAGTACGGGAAGCCCTCGCCGGCCAGCACATACGTCCGGTGCGTCTGCATGACCAGCTTGGACCGGCCGGTGGTGCCCGAGGTTGGGATGAGCACGGCCAGGTCCCCCGGGGTGACCCCGGCCTGGGTGACGATGCGGTGCACTGGGCCGGCCGGCCCGCCGCTGGCGTGCGCCCAGTCGCCGGCCAGCTCGGCGGCGTCCAGCACCCCCAGGGGTGGCTGATCGGTGATCCCGGCCGCCTCGGCCAGGCCGGCCAGCCCCTGATCGGTGATGAGCGCGCGCGGCTGGGTCTGCCCGGCCAGCCCGGCCAGCTCGGCGGGCGCGCTGCGCGGGTTGACCGACACCACCACCGCGCCCAGCGTGGTCAGCGCCAGCCAGCAGATCAGGTACTCGGGGGTGGTCCGCGCGGTCACCATGACCAGGTCCCCGTGCCGTACCCCGGTGTCGCGCAGGCTGGCCGCGGCCGCGGCGACCTGCGCCAGCGCCCCGCCGAAGCTGAGCGTGCCCGCGTCGCTGCGCACCCAGATCCCGTCCGGGTCGCGGGCCACCGCGTCCGCCAGGACCTGCGGGATGGTCCGGGACGGCGGCAGGTCCGCGGCGGCCGGCCCGCCGGGCGGGCCGGGCGCGGTCAGGATGACCTCGCGGCCACGTGGTCGCGCCAGCTGTGCTGCGGGATGAAGCCGAGCCCGTCCCGGGCCCGGTCGATGGCCAGCAGGGTGCCGAACTCGCCCACGTCCCGGGTCAGCGTGACGCCGGGGAAGACCTCGGCCAGCAGCGCGGCGGACGGCCGGTCCATGACCGTGTCGGCGGCGGCGATGATGTAGCTGACGGCGCCCTTGGCCGGGGCCTCCAGGGCCAGGCGGCAGGCCAGGGCCGCGTCCCGCTCGTCGATGTAGCCCCACAGGTTCCAGCGGCGCAGCCGCGGGTCGGCCCAGGCTTCGGGGAAGCGCTCGTAGTCGGCCGGGCCGAGGATGTTGGAGAACCGCAGCGCGATGAACGGGATCTGCGACCAGTCGGCCAGCTGCCCGGCGATCGTCTCGCTGGCCACCTTGGACAGCGCGTAGGTGCTGGTGGGGACCGGGTAGTGGTCCTCATCGACCGGGGCGTACCGGGGTGGCACGTCGAACGGCAGGCCCAGCGTGGTCTCGCTGGACGCCCACACCACCCGGTCCAGCCTGGCCTCGGCGGCGGCCTGGAACACATTGAAGTTCATCGTCATGTTCGCGTTGAACGTGACCGCCGGGGTGTGGATCCCGGGGGCGGGGATGTTGGCCAGGTGCACCACCGCGTCCACGTCGCGCAGCACCTCGGCCGCCTGGCCGTAGTCGGTCAGGTCCGCGAGCAGCACATCGGTGCCCAGGCTGGTGCTGGGCCGCACCCGGTCGGTGGCCACCACCTGGTAGCCGTGCGCCAGCAGTTCCGCCACCGTGACCCGGCCTGCCTTGCCGCTCGCGCCGGTCACGCAGATTCGCTTCGCCATCCCGCCAGAATGCCATGCACGCCGCAAAGGACGGCGATCAGGGCGTCGGGGTGATCACCTGGCCGGAGGCCTGCCCGCCACCCGGGGTGGGCGTCGCGGCCGGGGCCGACGACGGCACTGCCGTGGCCGACGTGCTCGGCGACGGC
>DATCUG010000005.1:0-3685 GCA_036567525.1 Streptosporangiaceae bacterium
GAAGTAGCGAAGCAGCCACCAGGCCCGGGCCGCCGCGGTCGAGTCGGCCTCGTCGTAGACCACGGTCGGCCAGCCGTCCCGCACCCCGGCGCGGCGCATCGCGGCCTGGAACCGGTCGGCCGCGGGCAGCGGGTGCCGCCCGCCGGGCCCGGGCGGGCCGGCCAGGTCCCGGTCCAGGTCCACGAACCGGGCGCCGGGCAGGTGCCCGGCCCGGTAGCCGTCCAAGCCGGAGGGCGCCTTCACGCCGGCCCCGGGCAGCCGCCAGCGCACGTCGAGCAGCACCGGCGGCCGCGGCCCGGCTAGTGCCTGAGCGAGCGCTGTGACGTCGGTCAACGAATCGGCCACGGTTTCCTTTCCGCCAGCCCTGCGGGGGTAGCGCACCGGAATCGCCCGCATTGCCGGTTCGTCCTGTGGATAACCTGGGGTATTTCTGTGGATGGACTATCGCCTGCTCATGGATTCTTCCATGCGAATCTGTGGATAACTATGCGTGTTACTAGCTCGGTCAGCGGCTGGACACGCTGAGCAGCGGGACGAATTGGTCACCCGGTGTGAGCGAACCGTGCATGCCGATCAGCGACGACTCCAGCCGCTCGGCCTGGCTGGCCACGATGGCCCACGAGCCGGCCGGCGCCGCCACCACGTCGCCGATCCGCCCGGCGAAGCGCCGGTCCACCGGGCCGAACCAGCCTGCCTCGATGGCCTCGTCCCGGGTCACCACCCAGGCTCGCGGGCCCAGCGTCTCCTGCCAGGAGATCAGCACGTCGGCTGCCGCGCCGGGCTCGGCATACACATGCCTGGCCCGCGGCTCCCCGCCGAGCAGCGCCACGCCGTCCCGCAGCACGGCCAGCTCGTCCACGTCGATCCGCTCCTCGGGCGCCGAATCCACCATGCCGTGATCGGCGGTGACGTACATGGTGGTGCCGGGTGGCAGCGCCCCGGCCAGCTGTTCGGCCAGCTTGTCCACGTGGGCCAGCTGGTAGAACCAGGCGTCGGACCGGCTGCCGAACACATGACCGGTGCCGTCCAGATCGGCGTGGTACACGGTGACCAGGCAGCGGTCGGCGCTGGCCAGCGCGGCCAACGCCTGGGCGACCAGCGCGCCCATGCTGTCCGCCGAGCGGTAACTGGCCCCGCGCATCGCGGCGACCGAGAACCCGGTCTTCTCCAGCGCCCGGGCCGCCACCCGGTACGCGGCCACCCCGGCCGCCTCGGCCTGCTGGTAAATGGACGGCGACGGCTGCCAGCTCAGCGGGTCCACCCGCTCGTCCCAGCGCAGCCCGTTGAGCAGCCGCCCGGCGCCCGGCACCGCCACCTGGTAGCCGAGCATGCCGTGCTCACCGGGCGCCAGCCCGGTGCCCAGCGAGCTCAGGCTGGTCACGGTGGTGGCCGGGAAGCCGGCCATCAGCGCCCGCCCGGTGATGGCCAGCTCAGACAGGAACGGGGCCGCGGCCGGGTGCTCGCGAAGCAGTTCCCAGCCCAGGCCGTCCACCACCAGCAGGCAGACCCGGGAGCTGGGCGGCAGGGCCAGCGGATTGGCGGCCCCGTTCACGCCGAGCGCGGCCAGTACCGAGCGGGCCAGGTCAGGCAGGCTGCCCTCGCCGTAGTTGGGCACCGTCGGCTGGGTTACCGGCTCAGAGGTCATGCCGCGCCCGTCAGCGGCCGGGGTGAGTGGTCGCCTCGGTCAGCGCCACCGCGAACGCCAGCACCTGCTGCACGGCTTCCGCGCCGTCGGCGGCCTCGCTGACCCGCATGCTCAGGTCGTCCGCGGTGATCGTGCCGGTGTAGCCGTGGTCGGCCTCGCAGTTCTCGTCGCCACAGTGCGCGGGCTCCAGCTCGACATGGGACAGCACATTCCAGCCGATGGTGAGGACGACCTCGGTGGGCATGGTCACCCCGGGCACGTACGCGGCCGGGTCGGGCACCACCCGGGTCACCGCCACCGACGATATCCGCGAAAACCGCACCGCTTCGGTGCTCGTCTCGGCCTGCGGGCGGGCGCCGGGCTCGTCGTCGGCCGGGTTCTCGTCGGTGTGCGAGTAGACCAGCCGGGTCGGCGTCAGCACCAGCACGGTCATGTGCCGGCGCACTTCCATAGCCGGGTCGAAAAGCGCATCAGCCTGCACCACATATGAGACCACGGCTTCCTGGCCCAAGGCGGAGAACACCGCATCGGCCACCAGGCCCGGATAGTAACCGCTTCGCTCGATCGCTGACCGCAGCCCAATGGCTGTGGTTCGGGTATCCCTCATACTCCCATCCTGCCTTGCTGGCGGACCAGAGCTCACAGAACGGGCCATCAATCGCCGGAGTGAGGATTTCCGCCAGCCCCCGTTGGCACTCACCCCGCGGTCAGGCTCACGCCAGCCGGCCCGCCGCTGAGCTCCGCGCGAGTCAGGTCAGCCACCTGCTCCTCCCCCGGCTCCGGAATTCCCCCGTCGAACAGCACAATTGACCACCACTCGGCCATACCTGTGACGATATGCCCAGATAAGTCCCGAGGGCACCCCTGGATCGCGGTTCTGGGCGGGCTATCCGTCCGGTGCCATTTACGGCACACCGGCCAGAACTGGGGTACACAAGCGGCCGAATCGGCATCATAGTCAGCGGGCCGCTGGTACGAGGGGGGAGCCCAAAGATGGTGTCGCAGCCGACACTGGAGCCGCTGCGCCGGTGGGACCCGGAGCGGATCGGGCCCTTCACGGTGCTCGGACGGCTGGGCGCCGGCGCCATGGGCCAGGTGTACCTGGGCCGGTCCACCGCGGGGCGGCTGGTCGCGGTCAAGACGATCAAGATCGAGTTCGCCGAGGAAGCCGGGTTCCGGACCCGGTTCGCCCATGAGGTGGCGGCCGCCCGCCGGGTCAGCGGGGTGTTCACCGCGGCGGTGGTGGCGGCCGACCCGGACGCCGACGTGCCCTGGCTGGCCACCGCCTACGTGCCCGCGCCGTCACTGCAGCAACTGGTCCGGGTGTGCGGCCCGCTGCCGGTGCCAGCCGTCCGCTGGCTCGCGGCCGGCTGCGCGGAAGCACTCGAATCTATTCATAACGCCGGCTTGGTGCACCGTGATCTCAAGCCGTCTAATGTGCTCGTCGCGCCGGATGGACCCCGGGTCATCGATTTCGGGGTGGCCCGGGCCGCCGAGCGGATCCAGCTCACGGTCACCCGGGGCGCCGTCGGCACTCCCGCCTACATGGCCCCGGAGCAGGCCCGGGATACCCGGCAGGCGTCCGTGGCCAGCGACATGTTCTCGCTCGGCGCGACGTTACTGTTCGCGGCGACCGGGCACCCGCCCTATCAGGGCGACACCGTGATGGACGTGCTGGTCCGGCTGGCCACCGAGGCGCCGGACACCGACGGCCTGCCCGCCGAGCTGACCGGGCTGGTCACCGGCTGCCTGGACCGGGCCCCGCGGCACCGGCCCACGTCGGCCGCACTGCTCGCGACGCTGGCCCCATTCGTCCAGGCCACCCCCGACGGTGAGTCCGGGCAGGCCTACCTGACCAGCCCGGAGATCTCGCTGATCGAGGAGTACCAGCGCCACCCGCAGCCGCAGCCCCGGTCCGATGACGCGATCGTGCCCGCTGAGGACGGGGCCGGCGACGAAGCCACGTTCGGCTCGCAGTATTTGTCCGGGGGGACGACCCCCCCGACCCCCCGATCGCCGCTCCGCGCCGAGCGCCGGCCA
>DATCUG010000006.1:0-4539 GCA_036567525.1 Streptosporangiaceae bacterium
GTCGGGCAGCGTGACCTGGCCACTGGCCAGCGGCAGCTGGGTCACCCGCGTCGCCGTCGCCGCCACCCGCCGCAACGGCCTCAGCGACAGCCGCACAAACCCCGTCCCCAGCAACCCCGTCAACACCAACGCCGCCGAGAAGACGATGATCTCGGTCAGCTCGACCTCCCGCAGCGTGGACTGGACCGGGGCCAGCGGCAGCCCGGTGACCAGCCTGGTGCCGTCGTTCCCGGGCCGGGCCATCAGCTGGTAGCGGCCCAGGCTGCTGAGCGACACTGCGGTCGGGCTCCCCGAGGTGCGCAGCGCCATCAGGGCCGTCCGGTCGGCCTTGGTCAGCGGGCAGTCGCTGCCGGTCACCGTCGGGTTGTGGAACGCGGTGCCGCCGATCGAGGCGCTGAACGTCTGCGGGCCCTGCTCCTGGCCGCACATCTGCGTGCCGCCGGGGACGTTGTCGTTGTCGTGGTCGCTGTCCTTGGGCCGCGTGCCCTCGTCCTGAGACTGGCCGGCGTGCTCGGCCGGGCCGGACTCCAGGCACGTGCCGTACCGCAGGCTCACCGCGCTGAGCTGCTGGTTGAGCTGGCTCATCAGCGCGTGCCGCAAGACCACATAGGTAGCCAGGCCGATGGCGGCGCAGGCCACCGCGAGCAGGGCGAGCAGGCCGGCGATGAGCCGGCCGCGCAGCGTGCGCGGGCCCAGCCGGCCTGGCCGGGCCGCAGGCGGCGGCTGGGTGGTGTCGGGTGCGGGCATGGTGATGGCTGTACGGTCTGGGCTGCTGCTCAGCGGGCCGGCAGCAGCTTGAGGGCCAGCACCGGGCAGTCGGTGACGGCCCGGCGGACGTGCTTGTCCAGGGACCGGGGCACCGGCCCGCCGGCCACGATCGGGTAGCCCCACTCGTCCAGCGTGATCAGCTCGGGCAGCAGTTCCGCGCACAGCCCGTGGCCGGAGCAGACGGTCGGGTCGACGCGCAGCTGTTGTTTCTTCATCGCGGTCAGCTCCAGTCCGCGAGGCTGAGCGGGTTGTCGGCGGGCAGCGGCAGGAATGGCCGCCGGGCCGGGTCCACGCACCGCCCCTGGCCGTGCTGGGTGATCTCGTCCCGGAACACGTGCAGCGCGCTGCGGATGAACCGGACGCTGCCGTCCGGGTGATGGCAGGCGCCGCGGCCCTGCACCAGGCCGGCCCAGCGGAACATGTCGGTCACCGCGCGCGGGTCGGGGCGCGGGCTGGCCAGCTCGGCCAGGGCGGCCGCCATCCGGGGCAGGCCGTTGAAGCACGGCCCGCACTGGCCCGCCGATTCCAGGGCCAGGTAGCGGGCCACCCGGGCGGCTTCGGCGATGCCGCAGCGGTCCGCCGGGAGCGCGGCCAGCACGCCGGCGCCGACGAACGCGCCGGCCGGCTCCAGGTCCGCGTTGCTCAGCGTCATCTGGGCCGCGTCCGCGGCGGGCAGCCAGGCCCCGTGGTACCCGCCGCTGAGCACGGCCTGGGTGCTGGTGTCCAGGGTGAGCAGGCTGCGCAGTGGGGTGCCGAGCTCGGTCTCCACCACGTCCCGGCGGCCGTCGGCCTGGTGCAGCGTGCACAGCATGCTGCCCGGCTCATCCGCCGTGCCGGCCGCGCGGAACCAGTGCGGCCCGAACCGGGCGATCAGTGCCAGGTGGGCCAGCGTCTCCACGTTGTGCACCAGGGTGGGGCGGCCGGCCACACCGCGCTCGAACACCATGGGCGGCTTGAACCGCGGCCTGGCCGGGCCGCCGTTTACCCGGCTGGCCAGGGCCGACTCCTCCCCGGCCAGGAAACGCGGCGGCGCGTCGAAGATCTCCACCGCGGCCAGGTCCAGCCCGGCCGCGGCGCGCTCGGCCAGCGCGGCGCGCAGCGCCTCCAGCAGCCGCGGGTGGCGGTTCAGGTACAGCCCGACCGCGCCGGAACCGACCGCTTCGGCGGCCAGTTGCAGGCCGTCCAGGACCAGGTGCGGGGAGATCCACAGCAGCGACTTGTCCTTGTCGCTGGCTGGCTCGCCTTCGGCGCCGTTACCGATGACCACCGGCCGGGTGCCGGCCTGGGCGACCGCGGCCAGCTTCCGGTACACCGGGAACGCGGCCCCGCCGCGGCCGGTCAGGCCCGCCGCCTTGAGCACCGGGATCAGCCGCCCCGCCTGCCCGGCGTAGCGCAGCCGGCCGAAGCGGTGCAGGTGCGACGCCAGGTCGACCGGCACCGCCCCATGCGTGGGCAGCAGCCGGGGCATCCCGGCGTCAGTGTCCCCGCCGGCCGGCTGGGTCAGCGGCTGGCCGGGCCGGTTCGGCGGCGGCACGGTGGTGCCAAACGTCATCGCAGGCTGGCTTTCGTGAGTCGTCAGTGGATGTTCTCGCGCGGTCCACGGCGGGCCGGCGCGCGGAGGCCGCGTGGCGCCATCAGGTCGAGCGTGGCGGCGGCGCGTTCTTCCTGCGGCACGTCCCGGCCAGCCTGGGAGATGCGCCAGATGACCGCCCCGGCCACCGCGGCCATGCAGCCGATGGCCAGGTAGAGCAGGACGCCGTGGTGCAGGTCGGTGCTGCTGGTCAGGCTGTGCAGCACGGCGCCGCCCCAGGCCAGGTACGCGAACCAGTGCAGGCCCCGCCACAGCCGGCGGTTCAGCCTGGCCCGGGCCAGGCTGGTCAGGATCAGCGCCAGCACCAGGTCGAGCGAGATCGCGCCGATGCCCAGCCAGAGCGGCTTGTACGGCGAGGTGAACGGGAGCACGATCGCGGCCAGCCCGATGGTGACGTAGGGGTCGAGCACCGCGGTGACCACGTGCACCGCGACGAACGCCACGGCCAGCAGGGACAGGTTGCGGTGCAGCCCGGTGACCACGAACCGGGGCAGCCCGGGCAGCCGCCCCTGCCGGTTCACCAGCACGCCGAGCAGGGTGACCCCGGTAAGCAGCAGCAGGCTCACCACACCGGTGGCCCGGCTCGCATACCAGAGCGCCGTGCTCTGCGTGATTCCGCTCATGGCTGTCCTTCTCGACCAGTCCCGTTGTCCGATGCTAAGCATCGGCGGCCGGGTGCAGGTGGTGCTATGGCATGTCTCTCAATTCCCTCTGAACGCCAGCTTGCCCCGGCCGGGCCCGGCAGACCAGGCAAGACACGCGTTCCGGTATACATGCGACACCGGATGCCGCAGGTACGACGCGAGGAGGCCGCATGCCCAAGCCGGCACCCCGGCCGGCGCCCGGGCAGGCGGCTGCGCGGCGGTGGCTGGGCGGCGTCCTGGTGGACATCGGCCCGCTGCGGCGGCACCGGGACTTCCGCCGGCTGTGGACCGGGCAGCTGGTGTCCCAGCTGGGCAGCCAGCTCGCCATCGTGGCCGTGTCGTACCAGACGTTCCGGCTCACCGGCTCGACGGCCATGGTCGGGCTGGTCAGCCTGGGCCAGCTCATCCCGTTGCTGGCCGGCTCGCTGCTCGGCGGGCCGCTGGTGGACGCCTGGGACCGGCGCCGGGTCATGCTGTTCACCCAGCTCATGCTCGCGGCCGGGTCAGCCGGGCTGGCGGCCAACGCGCTGGCCGCCCGGCCACTGCTGTGGCCGGTGTTCGCCTGCACCGCCGAGGCGGCCGCGTTCCAGGGCCTGGACTGGTCGGCCCGGCGGGCTTCGCTGCGGCGGCTGGTCCCGCTGCCGGACCTGCCCGCGGCGCTGTCCGTGCAGTCGGCCGCGTTCCAGCTGACCACCGTGCTGGGCCCGGCATCGGCCGGGCTGCTCATCGCGCACGCGGGCTTCGGCCTGGTCTACGGGCTGGACGTGGCGTCGTTCGCGGTGGCGTTCGGCTCGGTGCTGCTGCTGCCGCGGCTGCCGCCGGACCGCGGCGGCCAGCCCGCCAGCCTGGCCTCGCTGATCGGCGGCCTGCGCTACCTGCGGGCCAGCCAGCCGCTGGCCGGGGTGTTCCTGATCGACCTGGGCGCGATGGTGTTCGGCATGCCGCGGGCGGTGTTCCCGGCGCTGGCCACCACCGTGTTCGGCGGGGGCGCCGCCACCGTCGGCTACCTGAACGCCGCGCCCGGCGCCGGGGCGCTGGCCGGCTCGCTGCTCACCGGGCGGGTGAGCCGGGTGCACAGCGTGGGCCGGGCGGTGGTCATCTGCGTGCTGGTGTGGGGCCTGGCCATCACCGGGTTCGGCCTGGTCCACTGGCTGCCCGGAGCGCTGGTGCTGCTGGCCGCCGCGGGCGCGGCCGACCTCGTCTCGTCGGTGTTCCGGATGGTGATCGTGCAGCAGGTCACCCCGGACCAGATACAGGGCCGGGTGAACAGCCTGATGTACGCGGGCATCCAGGGCGGGCCGCGGCTGGGCGACGCCGAGGCGGGCGCGGCCGCGGCGATCGGCGGCCCGTCGTTCGCGGCCTGGTCCGGTGGGCTGCTCAGCGTGGTCACCGCGGTGGTCACGGGCTGGCTGCTGCCCGGCCTGTGGCGCTACGACTCGCGGGCGTCGGCTCCGCCGCAAGCCACCGGCGAGGCAGCCGGGCAGCCGGGCCGAGCAGATCAGGCGCCGCCGGGCTGAGCAGCCGGGCTGGGCAGGT
>DATCUG010000007.1:0-5236 GCA_036567525.1 Streptosporangiaceae bacterium
ACTCCATCAGCATCCGCTGCACGCCGACCGCGTCGTGCGTGGCCACGCCGGGCGTCTTGCGGGCGGCCCGGGCGGCGAACAGCGCGGCCCGGGCTTCCGCGGCCGAGGCACGCAGCCCCATCGGCCCTTCGTGCGGCGCACCCACCCCGGCCCGGAACGCCACCGCGGGCAGCCGGCCGGCCAGCGCCTGCAGCGCCCGCCCGGCCGACCGGGCGGCCTGCGCCCCGGCCTGCGGGCCCGGGTCGGACGCGGTCACCCGGATCAGCACGATGGCCCGGGCCACCCGGGACAGATGCCAGGTGCCACCGGCCGCCGCGGCCGCCTGCAGCGCGATCTGCCCGGCCGACTCGAGCAGCTCGAACCGGTGCACCTCGTCCCGGCCCGACCCATCCAGGTCGTCGGCCTCGACGCGGACCGCGACGTGCCAGCCGGCCAGCGCGATGTTCAGCTGCCGGGCCCGGTCGAGCAGGTCCTCGTTGATGGCCGAGTCAGACATCAGCAGCTCGGCCAGCAGTTCGCTGCGCGACCGGGCCGGTACCTCACGGGCCTGCCGGGCCAGGTCGAGCAGCCGGCCCGCCGCCGCCGCCGCGTTGTGCAGCACCAGCCGGGCCGCGACGGCCAGGTCGCCGTGCGCCTCCGGGGCGGCGAACTGGCCGATGAGCGTGTCGCCGACCAGCACCGGCACGGTGACCTCGGTGAGCGCGGTACCCGGGCCGGGCATGGTGCTGCTGGCCGGCCTGGGCAGGGCCCCGTTCCCGTCCACGGCCAGCACCGCGTTCCCGTCGGCGGTCAGCGCCACCGTGCCGTGGCCGGCCGCCCGGGACCGGAACTCGACCGGCGTGCCCAGCGCCCGGCTGACCGACTCCCGCAGCCGGTCCAGATCGGCCCCGGCGATCTCGGCCCGGAGCACCGCGTCCAGGCCCTGCTGGGCCCGGCCCAGCGCCAGGTCGGCGCCACCGCCGATCTCCCGGGCCAGCGCCTGCACGAGCCCGGCCAGGTCGGCGTTGGCCGGGATGGAAACCAGCGCGATGTCGGCCCGCCCGGCGATGTCCATCGCGGTCACCGTGGGCTCCCACTGCTCGGCGGCGAACGCCGCCACCGCGCTGACCCGGTTCACCGTGGCCCAGCGCAGCGCCATGTCCAGCCGGTAGTCGGTGACCTCGGCCGACGCGGCCCGGGACAGCAGCACCAGGCTGCCCGCGGGCGCCTCGTCCAGCTCGGCGAAGCGCTCGGCCAGCCGGATCAGGGCGACCGGGCGGTCGCCACCGCCGCGGCTGACCCGGCGCAGCCCGGCCAGCGGCGAGCTGGCCAGGAGCTCGTCGACCGACGGCATCCGCCCCCCTCTGCCTGTCCTGAATGACATGTCACGGGTGCGTCGCGCACACTTCAGTCGCGATCACAGTGCATTCCGCCCATTCTCCCGGCCTGCACCAGATGCAAGCATGGCATTGCATCCGGATTTCTGCACCAGCCTGGCCCGGGCCCGCAGTAACCGGTGCTCCCAGGGAGAGCAGATGGACAACGAATCAGCGATCGATTTAGTGACCGCCGACGGAGAGGTCCCAGACTGGTGGCCTTATGCCCATGAGTTCCCGTACTGGCACGTGTGGCGGGGGATCGCCGGGCTGCTCTATGCGCGGCGGCTGATGTCCAGCCCGCCCCGCGTGGTGCGCAGCCAGGACCCGGTCGAGCTGCGCGAGCAGATCATGCAGGCGGAACTGCACCGCTAGCTGCCCGTTCGCCGGAAAAAGGTGCTCTAACCCGGCTCGATCGGGAACTATATTTGCATAACGCCCTCATCCGCTGCATGCCCTGACCCACCTGACGGCCTTACCGATGAAGCGACTGCTCGAGCCGGACGCGCTGCGTGCTTTAGCGCGCGGTTGCGCGGTGCTGGGCGCGGGTGGCGGGGGCGACACCTACCTGGCGCTGCTCCAGGCGCTGCAGGCGACCGAGGATTTTGGCCCGGCCGCCCTGGTCGATGTGGACGAACTGCCGGCCGATGCACTGATCATGCCGTGTGGCGGGATCGGCGCGCCCACGGTCAGCATCGAGAAGATCGAAAACGGCGACGAGGGTGACCGGCTCCGCGACCATCTGCAGTTCCTGACCGGCCGCCCGGTGGCCGCGCTGATGGCTAGCGAGATTGGCGGCGGGAACGGCGTGCTGCCGGTCACCTGGGCGGCCCGGATGGGCCTGCCGGTGGTCGATGCGGATGGCATGGGCCGCGCCTTTCCCGAAGTCCCGCAGGTCGCCATGCAACTGGCCGGGATCTCCCCGAGCCCGGCCGTGATGACCGACGAGCGCGGCAACCTGGTCCTGTTCCAGGCCATTTCCGGGCACTGGATCGAGCGGCTGGAACGGGCGGCCGCGGTCGAGTTCGGCGGGGCCGCGTCGTCCACCGAGTTCACCCTGACGGCGGCCCAGGCGCGCACGGCCACGGTTCGGAACTCGGTGTCGCTGGCCATCCGGATCGGCGGCGCCGTGCTCGGCGCCAGCGGCAGCCCGGTCGACGCGCTGATCGCCGAGATCGGCGCGTTCCGGCTGGTCGGCGGCAAGGTGGCCGACGTGGAACGGCACACCACCAGCGCTTTCGTCCGCGGCTCGGTGGTGATCGAAGGGCTGGGCGCCGACGCTGGCCGGCTCATCCGGCTGGAGTTGCAGAACGAGAACCTGGTCGCGCTGGAACGGGGCCACGTGCTCGCCTCGGTGCCCGACCTGATCTCGGTGCTGGACGGCGAAACGGGGGACGCGATCGCGACCGAGCGGATCAAGTACGGGCAGCGGGTGGTGGTGATCGCGTTCGGCTGCGATCCGATCTGGCGCACCGCGGGTGGTCTCGACCTGACCGGGCCACGGGCGTTCGGCTACGACTTCGACTACCGGCCCGTAGAGGAGCTCGCCGGTGCCAGCTCCTGACTGCCGCCTCGGCATCGACGTCGGCGGCACCAACACCGATGCGGTGATCCTGGACGGCGCGGACCAGGTCATCGCCAAGGCCAAGGTGCCCGGGACGCCGGACATCACCGGCGGGATCGTGGCCGCGATCGATGCCGTGCTGCGGGCCCCGGAGGTGGCGCCGGAGCGGATCACCCACGTCATGCTGGGCACCACGCACGCCACCAACGCCGTGCTGGAGCGGCGGCACCTGCGCAAGATCGCGGTAATCCGGATCGGCGGGCCGGCCACGCACAGCATCCGGCCGATGTCCGGCTGGCCGGCCGACCTGACCGCGGCCATCTCGGCCGGCGCGGTGATCGTGGACGGCGGCATCGAGTTCGACGGCCGCGACCTGTCCCCGCTGGACACCGAGGCCATCACCCGGTTCCTCGGCGAGGTCGCGGGCACCGCCGACGGCGTCGCCATCACCAGCGTGTTCGCCCCGGTGTCGGCCCGGCACGAACTGGCCGCGGCCGAGATCGTCAAGCGCGAGCTGGGCGAACGGCACATGTCGCTGAGCCACGAGATCGGCTCGCTGGGCCTGATCGAGCGGGAGAACGCGACGATCCTGAACGGGGCGCTGGCCGGGGTGGCCAACGATGTGGCACTGGCCATGCACCAGGCGCTGGCCGCGCACGACCTGCGGCCGGTCACGTTCTTCGCGCAGAACGACGGCACGCTGATGGCCCTCGACCAGGCCCTGCGCTACCCGGTGCTGACCATCGGCAGTGGCCCAGCCAACAGCGTCCGCGGCGCGGCGTTCCTCACCCAGACCGCCGACTCGCTGGTGATCGACGTGGGCGGCACCTCCACTGACGTGGGAGTGCTGGTCAACGGCTTCCCCCGGGAGTCGTCGTACGGGGTCGAGATCGGCGGCATCCGGACCAACTTCCGGATGCCCGACCTGGTCACGATCGCGCTGGGCGGCGGGACGATGGTGGCGGCCGGCCCGGCCGGGGTCCGCGTCGGGCCGCGGAGCGTGGGTTTCCGGCTGCCGCAGGAGGCGCTGGTGTTCGGCGGCGGCACCGCCACGCTGACCGACAGCGCGGTCGCGGCCGGCCGGGTCATGCTGGGGGACCCGGGGCTGGCCGCTGGCCAGCAGCACCTGCTGGCCGAAGCGCTGGCCCAGGCGGACGCGGCGCTGGCCGACGCGATCGACCGGATGAAGACGTCCCGGGAGGACCGCCCGCTGATCGCGGTGGGCGGCGGCAGCATCCTGATCCCGGACCGGATCCCTGGCGTCAGCGAGGTCATCCGGCCGGAGCACTTTGACACGGCCAACGCCGTGGGCGCCGCGATCGCCTCGGTCAGCGGCCAGATCGACCGGATTTTCCACCTCGGCGCCGGCGGCCGGCAGACCGCGCTGGACGAGGCGTGCGGCGAGGCACGCGAGCGCGCGGTAGCCGCCGGGGCGGAGCCCGGGACGGTGCGGATCGTCGAGATGGAGGAGATCCCGCTCGCGTACCTCACCTCCCCCGCGGTGCGGATCCGGGCCAAGGCAGCCGGCACCCTCGGCGGCCTGGCCGGCCAGCACCGCGAGCCAGCGGACTCACCCCAAGGAGCACGGAGGAACTCATGAAGGCCCACCGCACCGGGCTGCTCGCGGCCGGCTGCGCGCTGCTGATGGTGCTGGCCGCCTGCGGTGGCTCGTCCCCGTCGGCCAGCCAGCAGCAGGCCAGCAACCAGGTGTTCACGTACGACACCACCGCCCCGGTGATGGTCGACGGCTGGGACCCCGCGACCGAGTACTCCGACGGCATCATCGCGATGAGCGAGATGTATGAGACGCTCACCCGCTACGACAGCGTCACGCACACCGTCAAGCCGCTGCTGGCTACCAGCTGGTCGTCGTCGGGCAACGGCCTGACCTGGACGTTCCACCTCCGACCGGGGGTGCACTTTCACACCGGCCGGCTGCTGACCGCGCAGGCCGCGGCGGCCGCCATCCTGCGCACCGAGAAGCTGGGCGGCGGCGCCGCCTACGTGTGGGACGCGGTGAAGAGCATCAGCACGCCGAGCACCTACACGATGGTGTTCCACCTGAAGTACCCGTCGCCGCTGGACCTGGAGGCGTCGGCGTCCTACTCGGCGTACATCTACGACACCAAGGCCGCGAGCGTGAAGGGGGCTGGGGAGGCGGGTGGGGCGCTGACCAAGTGGTTCAACACCCCGCACGATGCGGGCACCGGCCCGTACGAGCTGCAGACCTGGAACAAGGGCCATGAGTTCGAAGTGATCCTGAAGGCCTTCCCCGGCTACTGGCGCGGCTGGTCCGGCCCGCACTTCAAGAAGGTCG
>DATCUG010000008.1:0-12248 GCA_036567525.1 Streptosporangiaceae bacterium
CACTGTGGCTGGCTGCCGGCCACGTCGCTGCTCAGCGGTAAGCCGCGGGATTGCCCACCGAGGTTGCCATGGCAGGCGCGCAGGCTGCGGCGCAAGCTGCCCACCTGCGCCTTGGTCAGCCCGGCCAGCATCTGCTCTTCCAGCGCGTCCACCTGGTCCCGGTACCGGTCCAGCAGGTCCCGGCCCGCGGCGGTCAGCGCGACGACTAGGCGGCGGCGGTCGGCCCGGTCCCGGTGCCGTTCGATCAGCTCCCGGGCTTCCAGGGTGGTGATCATGTCGGCCATGGACTGGGCGGTGACGAACGAGTCCCGGGCCAGCTGCGCGGTGGACAGGTCCGGGTGGCGTTCCAGCACGGTCAGCGCGGTGTACTGCAGCGCGGTCAGCCCGGCCGGCCGGAGCAGGCTGTCCAGGTGTGACCGGACCGCCAGCTCGACCTGCTTGACCAGGTACAGCAGCTTCGGCTCGGGCCGGCCAGGCTCGCCGCCGGCGGCCAGGTCGCCGGACGTCGCGGCGGAGGTCAGCATAGGCCGAGGCTACCCCGCGCGTTCCGGACGGCGGCCGGGCACTGCGGCTACTGTCCCGGCCCGGGCCACGCGGGCCCGGGCCACCCTGGCCCGGGCCACGCCGGGCCGCTGGCCCCGGTCAGCGGTCCGGGCTGGTAGTGGGCGAACCTGGCTGGGCCCAGGCCGAGGCCGCTGGCCACCTGCTCGAGCTGGCCCGGCTCGGCCACCGCGTCCCAGCGGCCGGTGCTGACCCGGTGGCTGATGGCCAGCACGCCCGCGACCAGTTCGGCCGGGCTGAAGTTGCAGTGCCCGACGCTGGCCACGTACGCCTGGCGGAGCCGGGAGCTGTCGCCCGCCGCCGCGACCTGGTGCGCGTAGTAGTTCTCCTGCTGCACCGGGACGAGCTGGTCGGAGATCGTGTGCAGGTCCAGTTCCGGCACGGCCAGCCGCCCGGTCGGCACCGACGTCTGCCGCAGCGACCGGACCGCGCCCGGGTCGGCGCTGATGTCCGCGTTCCGGGTCAGCATGTCCAGGTCGGCGCGCAGGCTGAGCCCGGCCGCGTGGTACAGCGCGGCCACCTCGCGCAGGTACGGCGAGCGGGCCGCCGCGGCGGCGAAGTTCACCCCGCGGGTCCAGGTGCCGCTGCCCCCGGCCGCCTGATCGATCGACGGCCGCCCGGACTCGATGAAGTCCAGCGTGGAGAACGAGCCGGTGAACTCCACCTGATACTGGGCCGCCTCCTGCGCGGCCGGGTCGCTGTCCGGCGGCGGAGCGGCCTGTCCGGGCGCCCACGGCGGCACGTTGATGAACGCCAGTGCCAGCGCCAGCCGGGCCCGCCCAGCCGCGGTCTGCTGGGCCTGGGCGGCCGCCGTCTGCAGTGCCGTCGCCGTGGCCAGCGCATCGGCGGCGCTGGTGAAACGGACCAGCTTGACCGGCTGGCCGGGCAGCAGCAGCTGGGCCAGCGCATACTCGCCGTCGAGCTGGTAGTTGTTCAGGTTGACCGCGCCCGCCACAATGCCGCAGGTGGTCAGCGCGCCGTCGATACGGCCCGCGCCGTCCTGCGCCTCCAGCGCGCTGACCAGCCCGCCCATCGACGTGCCGACGGCCAGCACCTGCCGGGGGCGGCCCGGCAGCACGGTCGACTCCACCGCCTGCAGCGCCTGGAACTGGTCCCGGACCGCGCTGTCCAGCGCCCACTCCGAGCCGGCCGGGTCATACGAGGAGCCGGCCAGCGCGTAACCCCGGGCCAGCAGCGCCGCCTGCGTGGCCGGGTCCGGGGCGTCGGCCGCGGTCAGCGGGCCGAAGCCGTGGCTGTACAGCAGCAGGGTCCCGTTCCACTGCGCGGGCAGGTCCGCGACCCAGCTTGCCCCGTCCGGCAGCGTGCCGGTGACCTGCGTATCCGCCGCGGCCGCCGGGACCGCCCCGGGTGCGGCGACGGCTGCTGTGACGGCCAGCAGGCCCACACCCATGATCGCGGTCAGTCGTCGTCTCACTGTGGCCTCCTTTGCGTAGCTGCCTGCGGGGTTAGCTGCCTGCCGGGTTAGCTGCCTGCGGGCCGGTCAGTCCCCGGCCAGCGTCTGCGGGTCCAGCAGGGTCTGCGGGTCCAGTAGCGTCTCGTGTGCCCGGCCGCGCACCGCCAGCACGGTCAGCACCGCGGCCACCAGCGCCGCCCCGGCGCACACCAGATAGCCGATCGCGTACGCGTGGCTGAGCGCATGGAACGCGGCGTCCTTGAGCGGGTTGAACGGCACCGGCTTCCCGCCCGGCCCGGGCACCGTGGCGGGCACCGCGTTCGCGCCGAGCGGCCCGGACGCCACCGCATGCACGGCCGCCTCCACGGCCGGCCGCTGCGCGGCCGGCACGTGCGCCGGGGCCGCGTTGAACGCGGCCAGCCCGTGCCGCAGCGCCGCGCTGCCGGCCAGGTCGCGGGCGATCTGCGCGGCCGCCTGGCTGAGCGCGACCGCGCCGACGATGGCCGGGCCCAGGGTGAAGCCAAAGTCGCGCAGCATGTTGGTGGACCCGCTGGCCATGCCGGCCAGGTGGTTGGGCGCCGTGTTCACCGCCACCGCGGTGACCGAGGAGACGGCCAGCGCGAAACCGGCCCCGACCAGGATGAACGGCACGATGACCGGGGCCAGCGACAGGTTGGTGGCCGGCACCGCGGCCAGCCACAGCGCCCCGGCGCCCATCAGCAGGCAGCCGCTGCCCAGCGGCCACTTCGGGTTGTACCGCTCGATCAGCCGCGCGGTGAGCGTGACCTGCACTACCGCCATGCCGTTCAGGAACACGAACGCGATCGACGTCTTGAGCGGGGAGAACCCCTGGATGGCGGACAGCCGGATGCTGGTCGCGTACGCGATGCCGAGGAACGCGAACATGCTGAGCACGGTGACGATCGCGGCCACCGAGAACGCGCGGTTGGCGAACAGGTCGAGCCGCAGCAGTGGGGCGGGGGAGCGCCGCTCGGCCAGGATGAACAGCCCCAGGAAGACGGCCGCGACGATGAAGCCGGTCACGACTTGCGGGCTGCCCCAGCCGCTGGTCGGGCCCTGGATGACCGCGTACAGCAGCGCGAACAGCGCCACCGCGATGGTGATCTGGCCGGGCCAGTCCAGCGACCGCCCGGCCGGCGCGGACGAATCCTTGGCCAGCAGCATCGACAGCACCGCACTGACCAGCGCCAGCACCAGCACGATGACAAAGGCCCAGCGCCACCCGGCGTCGGGGTCGCTGCCGAAGTGCAGCGTGGCGACCAGGCCGGCCAGCACGCTGGAGATCGTCCCGCCCACCGACAGGGCCGCGGCCCAGATCGTCACCGCCCGGGCCCGCCTGCGCGTGGTGTGCGTGCCCGCCGCCACCATGGCCAGGCTGGTCGGGAACAGCGCGGCCGCGCCGATCCCGGCGATGATCTGCCCGGTCCACAGCACCAGCACCCGGGTGCCGGTAGCCGTACCGGCGCCCGGCGTCAGCACCGCGATGGCCTCGCCCAGCGCGAGGATGAGCGCGCCGCCGACCAGCAACCGCTTCCGGCCGAACAGGTCGCCGAGCGCGCCGAACGTCAGCTCGAGCAGGCACACCGGGACCAGGAACGCGTCGGAGATCCAGGTCAGCTGGGCTGACGTGGGACCGAGGTCCCGCTGGAACAGGCCGTTCAGCACGGCCGGGACGGCCAGCGCGATCTGGGCCAGGCAGACCGCGGCCGCTGCGGCGATCAGCGTGCCGGTGTCCAGGACGTAGCGTCCGGAGACGGTGTCCCGGCCGCGTCCCGGGGCTTCCAGATTGGCCATGGGGATGCCTCCCTGCATCCAGGGACCAGCCGGTCCGACTGGATGTGAAGCGTGTCACACTCCTTCCTAATACACAAGATTCCTGTTCATTTTTCAACAGGAAACCTGGCTGAGTGGCGACCGCATGGCCTAGCTGCCAGGCGCGGTGCGGGCTAGGCCAGGCCGCCGCCGGCTGGCAAGGTAGGCGGAAGATCGCTGCGCCGCAGGAGCCTGCCATGGACGAGATTGACGAGACGGAGCTCATCAGCGCGCTCCGGGCCGGCCGCGTCGTCCAGGCGGTGGCCGGCGGCGGGCCGCGCTCCGTCCGCGCCGACCTGCTCCGCACCTGCTGCCATGAGCTGCGGGATCAGGTGGATCCCCGGGGGATACGGCTGAGCAACGTCGTGGTGACCGGCGGCCTGGATCTGGCCGGGCTAACCGTGCCGTTCCCGCTCCGCTTCGACGGCTGCGAGTTCGACACGGCACCGGTGGTGGCGGGCGCCCGGCTGTACGAGCTGTCGCTGACCGGCTGCCCCCGGCTGCCCGGCCTGCTCGGCAACGGGCTGACCGTGCGCCGTGACCTGGATCTGTCCCGTTCCCAGATCAGCGGAGCGCTGTGGACCAGCGCCAGCACGTCCCGGTCCGCGGCCATCTGGCTGTGCGAAGCAGACATCGGCGGCCGCCTGCTCTGCGTAGGCACCGTGCTCGACGGCCAGGGCTACCGGGCCATCCAGGCCGACCGCATTCACGTGGGCGGCGCCGTCCGGCTGATCCAGGGCTTCCGGTCGGCCGGGGAAGTGAGGTTCCTCGGCGCCCGGATCGATGGCTCACTCGACTTCGCGGCCGCGCACATCGAGTCGGCCGACGGGCCCGCCCTCGACCTGGAGGGCGCGGTCATCGGCGGGAGCGTGTTCCTGATCGACGACCTGGCCGGGCGGAAACCGGAAATCCTCGGCCGGGTCACCATGGCCAGCGCTCAGCTGGCCGGCCGGTTCATCATCCGTAACGCCATCATCCAGGCTGGTGCGGCCGGCCAGACCGGCAGTATCTACGAGCGGCCAACCTCGGCCAGCACCGCGCTGGACGCGCCCCGGCTGTCCGTCGGGGCGGAGCTGGTGCTGGCCGGACGGTGCGAGGTGACCGGGCGCATCGATGTATCGATGAGCGAGGTGAGCAGCGTGTCCATCGGCGCGCAGTGTGTGCTGCGCGCCCCGGACAGCGTCGCGCTGGACCTGAGCAACGCGCGGATCCGGGCGGTGCTCAGGCTGGATGAGCGGGCCGTGGTGGAAGGCACGCTGCGGATGACCGGGGCGGTCATCCGCGGCCGGCTCGCGCTGCACGGCGAGCTGAGCCGCCCGCGGGACGAGTCGCTGATCGATGGCAGCGCGATGACCGTGGAGGGCGCCGTGTACCTCGACCGGCTGCGCACCGACGGCGGCGCGGTCACCCTGGCCGGCGCCCAGCTGGGCAGTCTCAGCGCCCGTAACGCGCGGCTGCGCAATCCCGGCGGCTACTCGCTCCGGCTCAGCCAGGCCCTGGTGAAAGGGCCGGTCCGGCTGATCAGCGGGTTCACCTCGACCGGGCTGGTCGCGTTCAACCGGACCACGGTCGAGGGCCGGCTGCACTTCACCGACGGCTCGTTCCGCTGCCCGCAGCCGTCCGCCAGCAACGAGGCCGGGCACGCGATCGAGGCGATTTCCGCCACCGTGCGGGGCAGCATCGACCTCGGCTGGACGGCGGTGTCGCCCAGTGTGGACTTCACCGACCTGACCACCACGTCGCTGGCCGACAACCCGGCCACCTGGCCGGAACGCTTCATCATCGCGGGCATGACCTACGAGCGCTTCGAGCGGCCGCAGGGCGCCGGGCCCGGGCGGGTATGGGACCAGGCCGCCCGGTGCGCCTGGCTGCGCCGCCAGACTGAGTTCGATTCCGGGCCCTATGAGCAGGCCGCCCGGGTGTTCCGGCAGCACGGCTACACCCGGGAAGCCGAGCACATCCTCATCGCCCAGCGCCAGCATGCCCGCCAGGTCGGCTGGTCGCACACCGCGTGGCCGCGGCGTGTGCTGGACATGACCTACGCCACGATCGGTTACGGCTACCGCCCGGCCCGGGTGCTCTGGCTGCTGGCCCTGCTCCTCGCGCTGGTCACGATCTCGCTCGAAGTGCCCGGCAACCGGGCCGCGCTCCGGGCCAACAACGGCAACGGGGACGTGTACGCCACCAGCGGGCTGCTCACCGCGTCCAGCCACCGCTCACCGGGGGCGGCCGCCACCAGCGCCCCCCGGGATACCTGCGGTGATGGCGAAGTGCGCTGCTTCAGCCCGGTGCTGTACGCGATCGACACGGTGATCCCGCTGATCTCCCTCGATCAGCGTGCCACCTGGTACGCCGACCCCGACGTGCGGGGCGGCGAGTTCATGCTGTGGTGGCTCAACCTGGCCACGCTGCTCGGCTGGGTGCTCTCGTCCATCTTCGTGCTGTCGCTAGCCCGGCTGTCCCGGAGCCAGTGACCCTCAGCCCAGGGCTTTCTCGAACCACAGATTGGCCAGGCGCGCGTCGCTGAACGGCGCGGTCTCCTGGTAGCCATTCCGGATGTACAACTGGCGCGCCTCGGTCAGGTAGTCGCTGGTGTCGAGCCTGAGCCGGGTCACCTGGCGGTCGCGGGCCGCGTCTTCCACCGCGGCCAGCAGCCGCTGGCCGATCCCGCGCCGGCGGGCCTGTGGCAGCACGAACATCCGGGTGACCTCGCCCAGCCCGGCGGGCAGCAGCCGCAGCCCGGCGCAGCCGAGGACCGTGCCCTCCTGGTGGGCCAGGAGCAGCAGCCCGCCCGGCGGGCACAGGTCGTCGCTGGGCTCCGCGCGCATCGCCGCCGCCACCTCCGCACCGGTCGCCGCCCGCCGGTGGTGGCGGCTCACGATCTCCCGGAAGTAGGCGGTCAGCACCGCCCGCGCCGCCGCCGAGCCCGGTGCTACCGGGCGTATCTCCAGCGCCAGGGCATCGTCTCCGGCCATGCCAGCCACGGTAGACGTGACTTAGGCTCGCGGCATGGCGAGTTCCCTGCCGCGCAGCACGCCAGCGGATCAGCGGGTGGACCCGGCCGCGATCCTCAGCTTCCTGGATGCGCTGGACCGTCATCCCGGGATCGAGATGCACAGCCTGATGGTGGTGCGCAACGGGGCGGTGGTAGCCGAGGGGTGGTGGGCACCATACAGCGCCGGCCGGCCGCAGTTGCTGTACTCGCTCAGCAAGAGCTTCACCTCCACCGCTGCGGCATTCGCGCAGGCCGAGGGGCTGCTCGACCTGGACGACACGGTCGTCTCACACTTCGCCGAGTTCGACGCGGACATCACCCACCCGGGCAGCCGGGCGGTGAAGCTGCGCCATGTCGCCGCGATGGCCAGTGGCCATACCCGGGACATGCTGGCCGAGGCGGTCACCCAGGACCGCATCGAGCCGGTCCGCGGCTTCCTGCTCAGCCCACCGGACCGGGAGCCGGGCACTGTCTTCGCGTACAGCCAGCCCTGCACCTACGCGCTGGCCAGCATCATCCAGCGCAACGCGGGGCTGCCACTCACCCAGTACCTGCGGCCCCGGCTGTTCGACCCGCTCGGCATCGGCCCGGTTGGCTGGCACAGGTTCCCGCCCGGCCGGGAACAGGGCTTCAGCGGGCTGCACGCCCGCACCGAGGACATCGCCAAGCTCGGCCTGCTGTACCTGCAGCGTGGCCGCTGGCGGGGCACCCAGCTGATCCCGGAGGAATGGGTGGCCGAGGCGACGTCGCAGCAGGTGGCCAACCCGGACGGGGTCAACCCGGACTGGGCCCAGGGCTACGGCTTCCAGTTCTGGATGTCCCGGCACGGCTACCGCGGCGACGGGGCGTTCGGCCAGTTCTGCGTGATCCTGCCCGAGCACCAGACGGTGATCGTCACCACCGCCTACACGACTGACATGCAGGCCATGCTCGACGCGATGTGGACCCACCTGCTGCCCGGCCTCGGCGCCACCGCGCCGGACGCCAGCCCGGCGCAGGACCAGCTGACCGGCCAGTTGGCCGGCCGGTTGGCCGGCCAGTTGGCAGGCCGGCTGGGGCGGCTGGCCCTGCCCGCCTGCCAGGCCGAACCGGCGCCCGCCGACTGGGCCCCGTGGGCCAGCGCGCCGTTCGCCGTCACGGACGGCGCCCCGGGCCGCCAGATCCGGCCCGCCCTCACCGCCGTCGGCGTCGCGCCGGGTGACGCTGGCTGGCAGCTCAGCCTGATCGAGGCGGGCAACGTGCTGACCATCCCGGTCGGTTCCGGAGCCTGGATGGTGTCCCAGCCCGCCGACCGCCGCGGCGACACCATCCCGGTGGCCGCCTCCGGCGGCTGGCTGGACGGTGACACGCTCCGCGCCGAGATCATCTTCCTGGAAACCCCGCACCGGATGGACATCACCTGCGCCCTGCCCGGCCAGGCCGCCACCGCGGTGTGGCGTCATCCACCGCTGGCGCCGAGCAAGCTGCAGCACCTGCACTGTCCGCGCTAACTGGGCCGCGCTAGCTGGGCCGCGCTAACTGGGCCCCGGTAGCTGGCCCGGTCAGCTGAGCCGGCCTAGCGCCAGTGCTCCAGCGGCAGCGGGCCGCGGCTGAGGATGGTCCGGATGGCGAACGTGCTCTGCGCCTCGACCACCTGCGGGATGGTCAGGATCTGCCCTAGTAGTAGCTGCTCGTAGCCGGCCAGATCGGGCACGGCCGCCTCGACCAGGAAGTCGTTGTTCCCGGACACCAGGTAGCAGGCGACGACGGCCGGGATGGCCAGCAGGGCCTGCTCGATCCGCGACGAGGTTTCCTGCGAGTGCCCCTCGACCTTGATGCCGATGAAGACGGTCAGGCCGAGCCCGGCCCGCACCCGGCTGACCTCCGCGCGGTACCCGGCGATGATGCCGCTGGCTTCGAGCGCCTTGACCCGGCGCAGGCAGGCCGAGGGCGACAGCGAGATCGCGTCCGCGAGATCCACGTTGGCGATCCGGCCGTCCCGCTGCAGCCGGTCCACGATGGCACGATCCACTCTGTCTGGTTCATGCTCTGGCATGATGTGCAGCCTATCGGCCTGATCGCACAACTGGATTGCGTCAAGCTGCCCCACAGGCGTCACATTTGCCATCGCGTGCGGCCCGATTTCGGCCATCGTGCAGGTATGGCGCTCACCACCACAAGCCAGCCGGCTGCCGTACCGAACCTGACCACCTCGCGCGGTGCCGCGCTGTACATCGGGGCGATCCTCGGCCCCGGCCTGCTGCTCCTGCCCGGCCTGGCCGCGGCCGAGGCCGGGCCGGCCTCGATCCTGGACTGGCTGGCCCTGCTCGGCCTGTCCGGCCTGTTCGCCGCCGTGTTCACCGCCCTCGGCCGGCGCATCCCATCAGGCGGCGGGGTGATGGGCTATGTCACCGCCAGCCTGGGCCCGCGCGCGGGGCGGGCGACCGGCTGGATGTTCCTGGCCGGGGTGGTCGGCGGCGCCCCGATCGTCTGCCTGATCGGCGCCAGCTACGTCACCGACCTGACCGGCGGCGGCCAGCTGACCCGGGCGGCCGTCGCGGCGGCGCTGCTGCTCACCGTCATCGGCCTCGCGGCGGGCGGGCTGCGGGCCAGCGCCACCGTCCAGGTTGTCCTGGTCAGCCTGCTGACCGCCGTGGTGGTCGTGGCTGTCGCTGGGTCAGCCACGGCGGCCCGGGCCAGCAACTGGACGCCGTTCGCCCCGCATGGCTGGCTCTCCCTGGGCAGCGCGGCCGCGACGCTGATGTTCTCGTTCGTCGGCTGGGAAGCCGTCGCCCCGCTGACCACCCGCTTCGCCGACCCGGCGCGGCAGTTGCCGCGCGCCGTAGCCATCGCCCTCGCCGTCACCACCGCGCTGTACCTGGGCCTGGCCGTGGCCACGATCGGTGTGCTGGGACCGCAGGCCGCTACCGATGTGCCGCTGGCCGGCCTGCTCAGCCACGCCATCGGCGTGGCCGGCCCGGGCGTCGCCGCGGTGGCCGCGATGGTGCTGACCCTCGGCGCCACCAACGCCTACATCAGTGGTGCGGCTGCCATCGCCGGGCAGCTAGCCCAGGCCGGGGGCGGCCGCCGCCGGTCCGCCCCGATGCGCCGGCTGCTGGCCGCGATTGCGGTGGCCGGCCTGCTGCTGATGATCCTGTACGGGCTGCGCCTGGTCGGTGCGGCCGCCCTGGTGGCGGTGCCGACCGCGCTGTTCCTCACCGTGTACCTGGGTGCGATGACGGCCGCCGTGCGGCTGCTGCGCGGTGCGGCGCGGTGGGCCGCCGTGCCAGGAGCGCTGGCCGTGGCGGTCATGCTCGGCTTCTGCGGCTGGGCGCTGGCGCTGCCGGCCACCATCGCGCTGGTGGCCGCGTGGCGGGCCTGGGCCGCCGCCCGGCGGCAGCGCCACCGCGCCCGCCTGGTGACCTACCTGTCCGGGTCGGGCAGCACCGTCCCGCCGCTGCGCCAGTACTCCCCGCCGGAGCGGGACAGGAACTGCTCATCGACCAGGTGCCGGCGCAACGTGGCGTAGTCCGGGTAGATCACGCCGAGGAATCGGCTGACCTGCTGCTCGGGATAGCGGACTCCGGGCTCGAAGGCCTGGGCGATCACGTCGAGCAGCCGCCGCCGCCGCGGCGTGCGGGCCGGCATGGTCGCGATCCTGCCCTCGCCGACGAACACCCGGAGCTGGGGATCGTCAGCTAGTGCAGCCAGAACGGCCGCTGAATCAAGCTCAGGCATGGCCACCATTCTGGGCCAGCCGAAAGAGGCCCAGGGAAATTACTGGCCGTCCGGTCCCGGCTGGCTCGTACTGCGGCCACGCCAGCTAGGCGGCCCGGCTAGCTGGCCGTGCGGCGGCCCGGCGCGAGGCCGGCGGCGTCGTCCGGATCGTCCAGCCCGAAGCTGATGACCCGGCCGGGATGGATCCGGATGATCGCCCCGGGGACCGGCGCCGCCGAGTCGGCCGGCGCGGCGATCGCCTCGGCGTGCCCGCGGATCTCCACGCAGCGCACCCGCCACGGGTCGACCGAGGCGATGTCGTCCACCACGAACGCGGCCCGGCCGTTCTCGGCCACGTTGCGGAACTTGCGGCTGGCCGTCATGTTGTACCCGCCGATGTCGATCGTCCCGGTAGCCGGGTTGTACCGGAACCCGACCGGGCTGACCTGGAGCGTGCCGTCCGGCTGCATGGTCGCCAGCCGCCCCAGCCGCTGCCCGGCCAGGTACGCGAGCTCAGCGTTGCTGAATGACATGCCTCCAGCCAACAACTTCAACCGCACTTCAAGTCAACTGGCCGGCCGCGCCCGCACGTCCAGCGCCGGCCGCACCCGCCCGCCCTGCAGTGCCGCACGGAGGTCCGCCACCACCTGGCCCGGCTCGTTGCGGATCAGCCGCGGGGTGAAGTGCTGCACGAGGATCCCGTATCTGCCCATCCGGGTGTGCCGGACCAGGGTGCGCTCCCAGTCCTCTGGAGACAAGTGCCACTCCCGTGAGTCCACTTCGGCGGCCACCGCGGCGTCCGGCCACCACGCATCCACCGCACCCAGGAACCGTTCCCCGGCGAACAGCCGGGCGTTGAACATCGGGCGGGGCAGCCCGGACCGCATGATCAGGTCCCGCAGATCCGCCTCGGCCACCGACCGCACCCCGTCCGCCACCTCGGCCAGCGCCTGCCGCAGCCAGCCGGACTGCTTCCGCGGCGTGTTCGATAGCTCCCTGGCCAGCACGTCCACCGAGCAGAACCGCTGCTGCACGGAATCCGCCACCAGCGCCCGGAACTCGCGAAGGCTGGGCAGTTCCCGTGCGGCGTCCGCGATGGCCCGGGCCACCATGGTGAAGTCCACCGGCCCGGTCACGCAGACGCGCTCCGGCATCCGCGTCGTCGGCGCCAACCGGACGAACGACTGGCCCGCCCGGCCCCGGCCCCGGTTCCGGCGGACCAGCACGGTAATCACCGTGTGGTCAGGCACCCTGATCCCATGCAGCCGTAACGCGGCCAGGCCAGTGATGGCGCTGCCCGGCCCCGCGTACGCCAGCGCCGCGATCTCCAGCTGCTGCCTGGTTGGCGTCCCGGTGACGGCCAGATACACCCCGGGCAGCAGCCGCTGCCACGGCCCCCCAGGCCGGATCCGGTGCTCTAACTGCCGTCTCGTCAGCCCATGGCCAAGCGCCTGGGCCCGGCCCAGCACGCCGTCCTGCTTCCGCAGCAAGGCCTCAAGGGCGTCTGGTGAACCTCCCACACGCGCAGCTTGCCAGTCCCCAGCGACAATTCTTGCCCGTCCGATGTTGATGTTGAAGCTGGCCACACCCCGGTGGGACCAGCTTCTACATCAACTTCTCGGAGCTGGAAGTGATGTGGCTAGAGGGGGCAGTGTGGGTGGTGAGGCCGACGTGCGGGTGGGTTCGCGGCGGCGTGGCGGCGGGCCGGGAGGCTGCGCGAGCACCAGGTCGACGCGGTATGCGGCCCGC
>DATCUG010000009.1:0-4445 GCA_036567525.1 Streptosporangiaceae bacterium
TGTCGGAACCTCGCGTTACGGTCGCTTCGTGCCCATGAAGATCAGCGAGATCATCGTCTTATGCGAAAGGAGCGGCCGTGACAGGCTATGTAGTCGTTCTCGAGGGCGACGACGAGTCCGGCTACTCGGCGTACGCTCCGGACCTGCCCGGGGTCGTCGCGGCCGGCGCGACCCGGCAGGAGACAGAGACTCTGATGGCCGAGGCCATGGCCGCGCATATCGCCATGCTGCAGCAGCAAGGTGAGCCTGTGCCAGAGCGCTCAGAGGCGGCCGATGTCATGATCATCGATCCAGCGGCCGCCTGACAGCACTCGCCAATACGGCTGACCAGGGCGGCTATGGCCCGCGAGGACATCGAGATCGCCCACCAGGTCCACGGCACCCTCAGCTAGCCGCCGTCACCGCGCTGATGCTTCTGCGCCCCGCACGGCCGCCAATCCGCGCCCGGCCGAGTCCCGCCGCACCCCGCGCCAGCCCACAACGTGAGTGCTGCGCGCAGTTGACACTTACTCAAATCTGAGAGTAGCTTTCTTTTTAGATCAGCTACCAAGTTGCCTGAGTGATCGAGGGTGGTACCCATGAGCGGCTCGGAGGCCCGGAAGTGGTGGGCGCTGGTGGCCATCGCGGCCAGCGTGCTCGTCGTCGGGCTCGATTTGACCGTGCTCAGCCTGGCACTGCCGGTGCTGTCCAGGCAGTTGCACGCCTCGACCACGGATCTGCAGTGGTTCTCCGCCGCCTACAGCCTGGTGCTGGCCGCGGCGCTGCTGCCGGCCGGCCTGATCGGCGACCGGATGGGCCGCAAGAAGCTGCTGCTGATCGCTCTGGTGCTGTTCGGCGCCGCGTCCGCGGCGTGTGCGTTCTCCACCTCGTCGGCCGAGCTGATCGCAGCCCGGGCCGTGCTCGGGCTGGGCGCGGCGGCCATCTTCCCGATGTCCATCGCCGTGCTGCCCGTCATGTTCACCGAGGAGGAGCGGCCCCGGGCCATCGCGATCGTGATGGGCGCAACCTTCATCGGCTACCCGGTCGGCCCGCTGCTCGGCGGCTGGCTGCTGGACAACTTCTGGTGGGGCTCGGTCTTCCTGATCAACGTGCCGGTGGTGGTGCTGGCCCTGGTGGCCGTCACGCTGCTCATGCCGGAGTCTTACGGGGCCCGGAGCACCAGCATCGACATCCCCGGGATCGGCCTGTCCAGCCTGGGCCTGGCCAGCCTGACCTACGGCCTGATCAAGGCGGGGCAGGACGGCTGGGGTGACGCCACGGCCGTGGCCACCATGCTGGCCGGGGCCGTGGTGCTGGCGGGCTTCGTGGCCTGGGAGCGCTGGATCACCGGGCGCAAGCAGCCGCTGATCCAGCTGGAGCTGTTCCGCTCGGCCGGGTTCACCTGGGGCACCGTGCTGACCACGTTCGTGTCGTTCGCGATGTTCGGCATCCTGTTCGCCATCCCGCAGTACTTCCAGGAGGTGCTGGGTTTCGACTCATTCGGCAGCGGGCTGCGGATGCTGCCGCTGATCGGCGGGATGGTGATCGGCATGCTGGCCGGCACCCGCCTGCAGACCGCGCGCAGCAAAGACGGCGAGCCGGCCAAGGCGGCTCCGCTGGGCGCCCGGCCGCTGGTCGCCGTCGGCTTCGCGGTGATGGCGGCGGCCCTCGCGGTGGGCGCGGCCACCCGGGTGACCAGCGGCACCGGTCTCGCGGTGGCCTGGATGACCGTAGCCGGTCTAGGCCTCGGCCTGGCCATGCCCGCGGCCATGAACGTGGCCCTGGGCGCGCTGTCCACCGAACGCAGCGGCTCCGGTTCCGCACTGATCACCGCCCTGCGCCAGGTCGGCGCGACGTTCGGGGTGGCGGTGCTCGGCACCGTGCTGCTGTCCGCCTACCGGAGCCGCCTCAGCCTGGGGCATCTGCCCGCCGTGGCCGCCGATGCGGTGCGCAGCAGCGTGGCCGGCGGGGTGGCGGTGGCGCACGCCACGCACTCGGCGGACCTGCTGGTCATGGTCCGTACCGCCTACGTGCACGGCCAGGACCTCATGCTGGCGGTGTGCGCGGTGATCGCCCTGGCCAGCGCCGTGCTGGCGCTGATCTTCCTGCCCCGGCGGGGCACCGCGACCCCAACGGCCACGGACGCGGCCACCGCCGCAGCCACCGGTGCCGTCACCGGCACCGCGCGCCCGGTCGCCACCGGGCCAGGTTCCGGGGACAATCAGGGTCATGAGCGAAACCGGCACCGCTGACCGGCCCACCGGGCTGCGGCAGCCCGCCGGGCTGCGCGAACGCAAGAAAGCCAAGACGCGTGCCGCGATCCGCGAGCACGCGTTGCGGCTGTTCCGTGAGCAGGGCTACGCCGGCACCACGGTGGAGCAGATCGCCGAGGCGGCCGAAGTCTCCCCGGCCACGTTCTACCGCTACTTCCCGAGCAAGGAAGACGTGGTCCTGCAGGACGACATGGACGTGATCACCCTGCAGGCCCTGGAGGCGCAGCCACCCGGTCTGCCCCCGATCGCGGCCGTCCGCGCCGCGGTGGCGCTGGCCCGGAGCCAGTTCACCCCCCAGGACCGGGAGCGTTTCCGGGAAACGACCGCGCTCACGCTGGCCGTGCCGGAGATCCGCGCCCGCGCCCTGGACGAGTTCAGCCGTACCCTGAACATCTTCGCCACCGCCCTGGCCAAGCGGACCGGGCGGGACCCGGACGAGACCGCGGTGCGCGCTCTGGCCGGGGCCATTTTCGGGGTGATCACAGCTACCACGCTGCCCACCCTGGATCAGGGCCCGCAGAACATCGATGACCTGTTCGACTCGATCGACGCCGGCCTGGCCCAACTGGAGGCGGGCCTGCCGCTCTGACCCGGCTCAGCACACCACGTTCAGCGCACCACGTTCAGCGCACCAGGTTCAAGGCACCCGGCTCAGCGCACCCCGCGCGGCCGGAACTGAACGCTGATCCGCGGGCCGGTGGGCCGGCTCGTCTTCGGCACCGCGTGCTCCCAGGTGCGCTGGCAGCTGCCGCCCATCACCAGCAGGTCGCCGTGACCCAGCTCATGACGCAGCGCGGGCCCGCCACCGCGCGGCCGGAGCAGCAGCGCCCGGGGCGTGCCCAGAGACAGGATGGCGACCACGGTGTCCTCGGTGGAGCCGCGGCCGATCCGGTCGCCGTGCCAGGCCACGCTATCCCGGCCGTCCCGGTACAGGCACAGGCCCGCGGTGCACAGCGGTTCGCGCAGCTCCGGCCAGTAATGCTCGGTCAGCATGTCCCGCGCGGCGACCAGCGCGGGATCGGGCAGCGGCTCACCCTCGGCGTAGAAGCAGAGCAGCCGGGGCACGTCCACCACCCGCTCGTACATCCGGCGCCGTTCCTCCCGCCACGGGACGCTGTCCCGGAGCCGGTCGAACAGCACCGCGGCGCCCGCCATCCAGCCGGGCCGGATGTCCACCCAGGCGCCGTGGTCCAGCCTGGTCCGGCGTACCGACCGGCCCAGCGCCCCGGGCACCGGCGCATCGTCCAGATCGAGCAGCGATCCCTGCAGCGCGGTGGTGTCCATACCGTGAGCATACAAAACTTCTCAAATATTTGTTCGAGCGCGGATCGGGCAGTCGGCCGCGCAACCACCAACAAGGGCCGTAGGGTGATCCCGTGGCAGGGCGTGAGCTGAGCGAGATCATGGACCCGGGCTGGGCGGCGGCGCTGGCGCCGGCCGCGGACCAGATCAGGGCGATGGGCGACTTCCTCCGGGCCGAACTGGCCGCGGGCCGCCGGTACCTGCCCGCGGGTGACAAGGTGCTGCGCGCGTTCCAGCAGCCGCTGAGCGACGTGCGGGTGCTGATCGTCGGCCAGGACCCGTACCCGACCCCGGGCAACCCGGTCGGGCTGAGCTTCTCGGTCGCGCCCGAGGTGCGCCGCCTGCCGCCCAGCCTGATCAACATCTTCCGCGAATACACCGCCGACCTCGGCTACCCGGCGCCATCCACCGGGGATCTCAGCCCGTGGAGCGAGCGCGGTGTGCTGCTGCTGAACCGGGCCCTCACCGTGCAGCCGGGCAAGCCGGCTTCGCACCGGGGCCGGGGCTGGGAAGAGGTGACCGACCAGGCCATCCGGGCCCTGGCCGCGCGGCAGCAGCCGCTGGTGGCCATCTTGTGGGGGCGCGACGCGCGCAACCTGGCGCCCCTGCTGGGCAGCGTCCCGCTGATCGAGTCGGCTCACCCCAGCCCGAACTCAGCCGACCGCGGGTTCTTCGGCTCGCGGCCGTTCAGCCGGGCCAACGCAGCGCTGGAACAGCAGGGTGCCGCGCCGGTCGACTGGAAGCTGCCATAGCCACCATGGGCCCGGTGCCGGTCAGCCTGGGACCCACGATGTCGGCCAGGGCCTGCCGCACCAGCACCGCGACGTGCGCCGCGCCGGGCCGGTCCCGCGGGCTGATGGCCAGGCAGGCGGCCCACACCCCGGCCAGGCT
>DATCUG010000010.1:0-4781 GCA_036567525.1 Streptosporangiaceae bacterium
TCCAACTATCCATAACTGACTAGTCAATGTCAACTAATTCTTGGGGCACGTTGCGCTGAGGTTGGGCCGACGGGTGATCGGGGGTGGTGCCGGGAAGGCAGGTTCAGGAGCGGCGCACGTTCCGGGGGCGTGCCGCCGGGATCAAGCCGTGACGCCGGACAGGTTGAGCCCGATCACGCCGATCAGGATCAGCGCGATCGAGACGATCTTGACCGCGGACACGGACTCACCCAGCGCGGCCATCCCGACCACCGCGGTCCCGGCCGCGCCGATCCCCGTCCACACCGCATAGGCCGGACCGACCTCTAGCCGGCGCAACGCCATCGTGAGCAGGCCGAAGCTGGCCAGCGCGCAGGCGGCGAATCCCACGGTGGGCCACAGCTTGGTGAAGCTGGCGCTCTGTTTGAGCAGCACCGCGAACCCGGTCTCGAACAACCCGGCCACCACTATCAGAAGCCACGGCATGGGCTGGGCAGGGCTGGTTACGGACTTGGGTACTGGTGCTTCCCCACCGCGGGCACGTTCTCCGGATGCCCTCGGCCCATCGACATCTGCTTGATCTTCACGTAGCGGACCACATCCTGCCACTGGCTGGCCAGCAGCCCCAGCACCGCGATCGGGATCATGAACAGCACGGCCTTGCGGATCATCGGGCACCCCTTCCGGCCCCTTTCGGACCGGTTCCCCGCTTCCCATCCGGCCGCGAAGTATTCCGCTCTGAGCTGCTGGAACACAGCCGGCGCGGCCGGGGTGCCCGGGTCAGACCGGCCAGCTCTCCTCGCGGTAGCCCATGTCCCAGAACATCCACTCGTACCGGCTGGTGGTGCGGAAGTGCCGGTGCACCCGGGCCCGCTCGGCCGGGGCCAGGTCCGGGCCCAGCTGGTCGGTCACCTCCAGCACCGACTGCACCACGTCGCCGAACTCCTCGCCGCCGTACATGTCGATCCAGCGCTGGTAGCGCGGTTCCGGCGAGCCGCGGCGGAGCAGTTCCTTGCCCACCTCCCAGTAGATCCAGTAGCACGGCAGCACCGCGCCGACGCCCTCGGCGTAGGATCCGCCGCTCGCGGTGGCGAGCAGGTAGCTGCTGTAGGCCAGCGTGGTCGGCGCGGGCTGCGCCGCGCCGGCCACCGCCGGGTCGATGCCCAGGTCGGCCAGCAGCGTGCCGTGCAGCGTCGTCTCCACGGCGATCACGTCCGCCGCGTGCCGCGCGAACATTTCGGTGGCCGCGGTATCCGGCGCCCGGCCCGCGATGGTGGCCAGCGCGTGCGCATAGCTCCGCAGGTAGAGCGCATCCTGAACCACATAGAAGCTGAACGCCCCCTGGGCCAGGCTGCCGTCAGCCAGCCCGTGCAGGAACGGGTGAGCCAGGATCGCGTCGTAGATGTCGGTGATGTCAGCCCACAACTCGGTGCTGAACCGGTCACTCATGCGCTGCTCCTATGGGCGGTCACGGGGCTCCCTGCGGGCGGTGGGCGACTGCGCCAGGGAAGTCTGGCACATCGTGCAGAACGTGCACCGGCCCATCGCCGTCACCGATCGCGGTGAGCCCGTGCCCAACCGCATCACCGGCGAGCCGCGCGGCCCGCCGGGCCGCGTCGGCCAGGGTCAGCCCGGCGGCCAGGCTGGCCGCCAGCGTGGCCGAGTGGGTGCAGCCCGCCCCGTGCGTGGCCGCCACCGGGTACCGGGCGACCGGGATGGGCAGGTGGGCCGAGCCGTCGAACAGGTGGTCCACCGCGTCGGTGCCGTGCCCGCCGGTGATCAGCACCGCGGGTGCGCCCATGTCCACCAGCCGCTCGGCCAGCTCGGCACGGTTCTCGGTCTTCAGCTGGGTCAGCGCCTGCGCCTCGGGCAGGTTGGGGGTGATCACGGTGGCCAGCGGGAACAGCCGGCCGATCAGGGTTTCCACCGCGTCCTCGCGGAGCAGCCGGGCGCCCGAGCTGGCCACCATGACCGGATCGACCACCAGCGGCAGGCGGCGCGGGGCCAGCGCATCGGCGACCGTCCCGATCAGCGGCGCGGAGAACAGCATGCCGGTCTTGGCCGCGTCCGCACCGATGTCGTCCAGCACGGCGTCGATCTGGGCCCGGGCGAACTCCGGCGGCACCTCGTGGATGGCGGTCACGCCCATGGTGTTCTGCGCGGTCAGCGCCACGATGGCGGACATGCCGTGCGCGCCGCACCGGGCGAACGCCTTCAGGTCGGCCTGGATGCCGGCCCCGCCCCCAGAGTCCGACGACGCGATCGTGAGCACTCTGGGGACTGTCATGCTCCCGGTCCCTCCGGCAGGCCGGCCAGCGGGCTGGACGCCTGGGCGTGCCAGCGCCGCGAGATCCGCCCGGCCGCGCGGGCGTCGTGCCCGGCCGTGACGGCCAGCCGCATGGCCCGCGCCATCCGCTCCGGGTCGGCCGCCCGGGTGATGGCCGACGCGATCAGCACCCCGGCGCAGCCGAGTTCCATGGCGAACGCGGCGTCACTGGCCGTGCCGATGCCCGCGTCCAGGATGACCGGCACGCTGGCCTGCTCCACGATCATCGCGATGTTGTGCGGGTTGCGGATGCCGAGCCCGGACCCGATCGGGGCGCCGAGCGGCATCACCGCCGCGCAGCCCACGCCCTCCAGGTGCCGGGCCAGCACCGGGTCGTCGTTGGTGTAGGGCAGCACGATGAACTCGTCGTCCACCAGCAGCCGGGCCGCCTCCAGCAGCTCAACCGGGTCCGGCAGCAGGGTGTGGTCGTCGGCCACCACCTCCAGCTTGACCCAGTCGGTGCCGAGTGCCTCCCTTCCCAGCCGGGCGGTGAACAGCGCCTCGCTGGCCGTGTGGCAGCCCGCCGTGTTGGGCAGGATGTGCACCCCGGCCTGCTGCAGGATGCCGAGCAGCGACCCGGTCCCGCCGGGCGCGACCCGGCGCATGGCCACCGTGCTCACCTCGGTCCCGGAGGCGGCCAGCGCCCGGCCGAGCACGTCCAGGCTCGTTATCCCGCCGGTGCCGAGGATGAGCCGCGAGCTCAGTTCCCGGCCACCCAGCGTCCAGCGCTCATCCGTCTCCGCAACGGGCGCGGTGCGGTCAGTTTCCGGGTGGGTAGCGTTCAGCATCCTTATCCTCCCTGCACGGCCGTGACTACCTCGACCTGGTCGCCGTCCTGGAGCGCGACGGTGGGCCAGGTGCGGCGCGGCACGACCTCGCCGTTGACCGCGGCCGCCACGCCGGACGGCCGGCCGGTCACGGTGGCCACGACCTGTTCCACCGTGGCGCCCGCCGGCGCCTCGCGGGGCTCGCCGTTGACGGTCAGCTTCATGCCGTCCTCGCTGGGGTGGTGAACCGGCCGGGCGCGAACGGTGCCCACTCCGCGGCCGGCGGCTGGCCGGTCAGCCAGGCCACCGCGGCGTCCGCGGTCACCGCGGAGAGCAGGATCCCGTTGCGGTAGTGCCCGGTAGCCAGCAGCAGGCCGGCGCCGGCCGGGCCGGCCAGCGGGCCGTTGTCCGGCGTCCCGGGCCGCAGCCCGGCGCACGTCTCGGCCAGCACCAGCTCGCTGAGCACCGGGAGCACGCTGAGCGCGTCGCGCAGCAGGTCGTGCACCGCGCCGGCGGTCACCGTCCGGTCCGGGCCGCGTTCTTCCTGGGTAGCCCCGACGACCAGCTCACCGTCGGCCCGCGGCACCAGGTACACGTCGATGCCGCGGACCGTGGCCCGCACCGTGTGGCTGAGCACCGGCGGCATGGCCGCGGGCAGCCGCAGCCGGAGTAGCTGCCCCTTGACCGGGCGGATCACCTCGGCCAGGCGGGCCGGCAGCCCGGCGATGCCGGCCGAGCCCCAGCCCGCCGCGAGGACCACGGCTGGGCAGCTGATCGCGGTACCGTCGGCGAGATCGACCCCGGTTACTGGCTCGCCGCTGACCCTGGTCACCTGGCCGGGCACGATGCGCACCCCGGCGTCCCGCGCGGCCTGGCGCAGCGCGGCCAGGTAGCGCCGGTTGTCCACCGACCAGTCGCCGGTGAACAGCGCGCCGCCGCGCAGCTCAGGGGTCAGGAACGGCTCCAGCTTGCGGATGGCCCGGCCGTCCAGTTCGGCCGCGTCCAGGCCGACCGACCGGCGGAACTCGGTCAGCCGCAGCAGCGCCGCGTGATCGCCCGGGTCGTAGGCCACCGCCAGCGTGCCTTCCTGGCGCAGCCCGATGGTCCGGCCGGTGCGTTCTTCCAGTTCGGCCGCGAACGTGGGGAACCGGCGGACAGCCAGCAGGTTGAGCCGGAGCAGCGCCTCCTCGCCGAAGATGCTCTCCGACACCGGCGCGAGCATGCCCGCGGCGACCAGGGACGCGGCGTCGTCCCGCTGCGGGTCCACCAGCACCACAGCGAGTCCGGCCGCGGCGGCGCGCCAGGCGATCGCGGTGCCGATGACGCCGCCGCCCACGACGACCACGTCTGCGGTGACGGCCATGAGAGGCTCCCTTCGCCGGTATGACCCGGATCAGGTTCGACGGTCGGAGGCGGATCAGCCTCCCTCTCAGCCCCCTTCCGGGGACTCCCGTGGTCGGTATGTACCGACAGTGGCGAGCTTAGCAGTATTACTTAGCGCCTCCGGCGGCGCTAAACCCGCCTCCTTCCCTCGTCGCTCGGTCGCTCGTTCCTCGCTCCCTCGCTCCTCAGTCCAGTCGGCGGCGCGCCGCCTTTGGCGCGGCTCCCTTCCCTCCTCACTCGTTCCTCGCTCGTCGGTTCGGTCGGAAAACCCTTACGGGGGCGGTGCGCGCCCTTTGGCGCGGCTCCCTTCCCTCCTCACTCGTCGG
>DATCUG010000011.1:0-2796 GCA_036567525.1 Streptosporangiaceae bacterium
ACCCCAGCGCAGCCGGCCAGCCCGGCCACCGTGGCCAGCAGGAACAGCGGGCCCGGCGGATACCCCCCGGTCAGCTGGTAACTGCGCAGGAAGCTGGCCAGCCCGGCGGTGACCGCGGGCCGGTCGGCGTACCGGTGGCCGGCCTTGATCACCCGGACCTTGCCCGCGGGAGTGAGGTGGGCGAACTGCAGCCGCCCATGCCGCAGGCTGATGTACGGCGGATAGACCGGGTAGTCGCGCTGGAACTGCCACCGGGTGATGGACACGTCGCCCGGCGCGGTCGCCCGGCGCAGCGCGAACAGCTTGACCGAGTCCCGGGCCCACGCCGCGGCCACCCGGAACGGCTGCTGCACCAGGACCTGGCGGCTGAACTGGTTGGCGAACGCGATGTGCGGCATGCCCCGGGGCGGCACCGCGGTCTTGATCGGCGACTGGGCGCCATGGTCCAGCCAGTCCGGGCCGAGCACCTGCTGCTGGTGCGGCGGGCAGAGCGGGCGCTCGTACCTGGGCAGGTTCAGCGTGGCACAGTCAGCCGCCGCGGCGGTCCGGCCGTAGACCGTGCCGGCCGCATACGGGGCCAGCCCGAAGTGCTTGATCGTCACGTAGTTGCGGTAGCTGATGAACAGGATGGGCAGCGCGAACGCGACCACCAGCGCCGCCGCCTGCACCAGCTTGCGCGGCCAGCCAGGCGTGGCGACCAGAAGATAGAGCAGCGCGGGCAGGATGAAGATCTCACCGACCTGGCGCACGGTGGCCGAGGCGCCCAGCGCCAGCCCGCCCGCCAGCACCAGCGCGGTCGGTGGCCGCCGGTCCCAGAGCAGGGCGGCCAGGCCGGCCACGATCAGCACCTCGAACGCGGTGTCCGGCATGATCGACTGCTCGATCTGCAGCTGGTAGGCGTCCAGCAGCACCGGCGCGGTCGCCAGGGAGGCCAGCCAGTTCGGCACCCCACGGCGGCGCAGTACCAGGTAGAGCACGATGGCCATGGCCAGCCCGGCCAGATGCTGCAGGACCGCCACCATGGTCAGCGAGCCCACCTTGAGGAACGCCTGCAGCGCCAGCTGGTACCCGGGCGGGTCACTGCCCGGGTACGCGCCGAACAGGTACTTCATCGAGTCGATGTAGATCAGGGCCGGCCGGTAGGCGAGCTGGGCCATCACCCGCAGCGCCAGGCCCGCGGCCAGCAGGATGGCCATCAGCCAGTGCCGCCGCAACACGGCCGCCAGCCGGCCCAGGTGGCCCGGGCCCCGGACGGTAGCCCCGCCCCGCGGGCCGGCTGAATCGGCGCGGACCCGGGCAGGAATCGCGCGCATCGCCCCCCCGGAAGCTCTTGGTAAGCGTAACGGAACTCTTGGTAACTCCTGCTGCAGCCTAGCGGCCGGGCCCCCGCCTGCCCGGCCGGCCGGGCCGGCCAGGCTGTCAGTCCTCGTGCCTAGCATTCCCCCATGCCCGCCACGCCCACGCACCCGGGGTCGGAGTCGTGGGCGTCGCTCCGGGCCCAGGTCAGGCGGTACGCGGCTGGGCTGGCCGCGCCTGGGCCGCCTGGCCCGGGGCAGTGCCGGACCTGCCGCGGCCCGGCCCGGCCCGGATATACCCAGTGCTTCCAGTGCGCCCTGCACGCCGAGAGCGCCCCGGGCAGCCTGGCCGACGTGGTGGTGCCGGTCGGTTACGCGGCCAAGGGCGGCTGCCTGGCCCGGCATCTCTGGCAGTACAAGGCCGGGCCGGACCCGGCCGGGCAGGCTGCGGCGCAGCGCCGGCTGCGCGCACAACTGCTCGTCTTCCTGCACGACCATGGGCCGTGCGTGTGGCGCGCCGCCGCGATGCCACCACCCAGCCACGTCGCCGTGGTGCCCAGCGGCCGCGGCCGGCCTGGCCCGCACCCGCTGGCCACCCTGGTCATGCCGTACCTGGCGCTGCCCGAGGCCGCTCTGACGGTGGCCGCCCCGGACAGCCCTGGCGGGCACTACCTCGATCCCGGCCGGTTCCGGGCCAGCCATCCGCTGCCCGGCGCGGCTGTGCTGCTGCTCGACGACACCTGGACGTCCGGCGGCAGCGCAGCGGCCGCGGCGGTCGCGTTACGGGCCGCCGGGGCCCGCTATGTGGCCGTGCTGGTACTCGGCCGCCATCTGGCCCAGCTGCCGGCCGGCCTGGGCCAGCCGTTCCGGCTGGACCGCTGCGCGGTACATGAGTTGCCGCCGCTCAATAGGCTTAACCCCGTGATTTCCGATAACCCCTCCCGGACCGCGCTGGTCCGCCGGGCCCGGCGGATCAACCGCGAACTCGCCGTGCTCTACCCCGATGCGCACACCGAGCTGAACTTCAGCTCCCCGCTGGAACTGCTGGTCGCCACCATCCTGTCCGCGCAGACCACCGACAAGCGGGTCAACCTGGTCACCCCGGTGCTGTTCGCCCGGTACCGGTCGGCCGCCGACTACGCCGCCGCCGACCGGGCCGAGATGGAGAAGATCATCCAGTCCACCGGGTTCTACCGGGCCAAGACCAACAGCCTCATCGGCCTGGGCCAGGCGCTGTGCGAGCGGTTCGGTGGGCAGGTCCCGGGCAAGCTGGCCGACCTGGTCACGCTGCCCGGGGTAGGCCGCAAGACGGCGAACGTCGTGCTGGGCAATGCGTTCGGGGTGCCCGGTATCACCGTGGACACGCACTTCGCCCGGCTGTCCCGCCGCTTCGGCTGGACCACCCAGACCGAGCCGGACAAGATCGAGCAGGAGGTCGGCTCGCTGTTCCCGAAGTCGGAGTGGACGATCTTGTCGCATCGGCTGATCTGGCACGGCAGGG
>DATCUG010000012.1:0-17472 GCA_036567525.1 Streptosporangiaceae bacterium
TGGCGCCTGACACCCGGGTTGGCAGGCGCCACGATGCTGCTGATGGTCAGGCGATGCGGCCGGCGTAGCGGCGGCGGAAGCCGTCGCTGGCGTTCGCGGTGATCACCACGTCGTAGTAGCCGTCCTGGTTGGCCGGCCAGCTAACGGTCTTGGCGCTGCCGCCCTTCACGGTGACCCTCTGGTCGCTGCCCGCGTAATCGTTTCTGGTCACGGTGTAGACGATGTCCGCGGTGCCGGCGTTGGCCAGGGTGAGCTCGACTGCCGTGGACTGCAGGATGGTGCTGACGACCGGGACCGGGCCGGCGCTGCGGCCGGCGGGCACTACGGTGCCGGCGAAGCTGGTCACGAACCCGTCGGGTCCGTAGACCGAGAATGCGTACTTGCCGCCGGTCAGCGTCGCGTCCCAGACGTGGGAGCGCGGGGAGTTTGGCAGCACGGTGACCGGCGTGCTGGTGAAGGGCAGATAGGCATCGGGGTAGACGGACAAGGAGACGCCAACCTTGCCGGTGTTGGTCAGGGCCACGGTGACCTGGCTGGTCGTGCGGTTCACGGTGACCTCGGCGTGAAGCTGGTAGTTCGTCGGGCGGTGCGGCCGGGTGCCCGGTTCCTGGGCGGGCATCTTCTGGGTGCCCTCAGCCGGCGGGGCCGTCGATCCGCCAGTGAGCTGGGTCAGGGCCCAGGTCTGGTCGAGCGCCGGGATCTTCGGGATCGAGAAGTCCGGATGCTTGAAGTCGAACGCGGTGGTCAGGTCGCCGGTTACTGACGCCCGCCACGGGGTGACGTTGGCTGGCTTCACCCCGGTCCACGCGGCCAGGAACTGCAGCATCGAGGTGTGGTCGTAGACGTTGGAGTCCACGTAGCCGCCGCGGGTCCACGGCGAGCAGATGAGCATCGGGACGCGGGTCCCAGGGCCGATCGGCAGCCCGTCGATGTACTCGTCGGTGACGCTTGCTTCGGGGCAGGGCGGAAGCTGGTGGTCAAAGAACCCGTCGTGCTCGTCGTAGGTGATGAACAGTGCCGTGTTCTGCCACAGGCCGGGGTTCGAGAACAGCGTCTGCAGCACGGTGTTCACGTAGTGCGCGCCGTAGTCGGGCGCATAGGACGGGTGCTCGCAGTAGCCGGCCGGCGCGACGATCCAGGACACCTGGGGGAGCTTGTTGCTCTTGACGTCGTTGATGAACGACGACAGCACGTACGCGGCGTGGGTCTTGCTCATCGGCGGTGCGCCTGCGCCGCTCTGCCACCGCGTCACCGCCCCGCGGGCCGCGAGCCCGCCGGTCCCGCCTTGGGTGCTGTTGCTGGTGTTGTACTGCTGATAGAACCACAGCGGGTTGTCGCCGTAGTCGCCCAGGAAGTAGCCGGGGTAGCTGCCGCTGTCCCCGACCTGGTCGTTGGTGTAAACCTGCCAGCTGATCCCGGCTTTCTGCAGCAGTTCGGGGTAGGTCATGACCTCGGCCGTCCCGGCGTCAGACCCGAAGGCGACCTTGTAGTCGCCCGGGTTGCTGGTCCAGCCGGACGACGTCCCGGTCCAGAAGTACATCCGGTTGGAGCTGGTGGGCGCCATGATCGCCTGGTGATAGCCGTCGCAGATGGTGAAGGCGTCGGCCAGCGCGTACTGGAACGGGATCTCGTTGCGGGTGAAGTAGCCCATCGTCTCTTCGGTCTTGGCCGGAACCCAGTTGTTCCACAGCCCGCCATTCCGGGCCTCGTGGTCGCCGGCCCAGCTGTGGTCGAGGTCGCCATCGGTCTGGTCGGTGAGGTTGTAGGGGAGCAGGTAGCCGAGGTCGGTGCGGGTCTTGTCGGGCTGCTGGAAGATGCTGGTCCCGTCCGGGTAGCTGAGGGCCTGCTTGTCGCCGAACCCCCTCACGCCACGGAGCGTCCCGAAGTAGTGATCAAAGGACCGGTTCTCCTGCATGAGGATCACGACGCGTTTCACGTCGGCGATCGTGCCGCTCCAGCCCTTGGGCAGCGCCCTGGACGCTGCCGAGCTGCCGTGTGCAGCGGCCGCTAGGCCGCCACCGACGCCGGCGGCCACCGCCGCAGCGCCGAGCCCCGTGTACTGCAGGAAGCGGCGTCGGCTGAGTCCTGGCCGGAACAGCCTGCCGGGCCGCCGCGGCGACCCAGTTGCGCCATGCGGATGCTCACGTGGCTCATCCGAGTTGGTCATTTTGGGTTCCCACCTCTTGATGCACGACGTTATCTCTCCACGCTTGACAGCGCTGCCGAGTGCACAGTGTGACCGCCGCAGGCCGCCTGGGATGAACGCGCCGTGTCAATCTCCGGATGGGCACATCAACGCGTCGATGGCCAAGCGGCGGGGTCCGCGCCGTAGGGCACGAGGCGGTCGGTGTCCGGCAGGGTCAGGTTGGTGAACGTGAGCGGTGGTGCCAGCGAGGTCACGGCGCCGTAGGCGGTGCTGACCGAGACGGTCCGGGCCGGGTATGAGTCGGTCTCGGGCAGCCCGGCCTGGGCGGTGGTGTCGAGCAGGCCGAGGTCCTGGACCCACATGGCGCTGCGGGTCAGCGACAGTTTGACCTGATAGGAGCCACCTTCGATGGCCCGCCGGAGCAGCGCTGCCATCATCCCGGCGGCTGCGAAGAACCCGGTGATCAGGTCGGCCAGGTAGAAGACGGGGGAGAACTTCGGCGGGCCGCCCTGGCCTTCGGCCATCGCGAACCCAGAGGCGACCTGCCCGTTCTGGTCGAATCCCGGCCGGTCTTTCCACGGGCCAGAGTGCCCGTATGCGGTGGCTGACATGTAGACGATGCCGCGTTCGCTGCCCGCGGCGAGCTGTTCGGGCAGCAGGCCAAAGCGCTGGTTGACGGCCGGGCGGTAGGTTGATGCGAACACGTCGGCCGTGGCGGTCAGCTGCCGCATGGTGGCCAGATCCTTGCCGGACCGCAAATCGAGGTAGGCGTCGTACTTGCCGACGTCGACGCCGAGGTGCTGGGCGCGGGTGTCGGCGAACCATGGCGAGCTGATGTGCAGCACGTCGGCTCCGTACTCGGCGAGCGTGCGGGCGCTGCGGGGCCCGGCCAGAACGTGCGTGAAGTCGAGCACCCGGACACCCTCCAGCGGCCAGTCCCCGTGGTCCCGGAAGGGAACCGGGTCGCCGTCGGCTATCTTGACGATCTCGATCGGCGGCGTCCCGGTGAGGGCCAGGCCCTGCGGATGGGCGAGCCACTGCGCACGCGTGAACGCACGGCATCCCGGGAGGCCAGCGCTGGCCAGTGCTTCTTCGAGATCCGCCGCGTCCCACGCGGCGACCTCGCGGGCGAAGGATTGCTGGCTGTTACCGCAGTCGAAGAAGTTGAGGTACCCGTTGAGCAGCTTCTGGTACGGCGGCCCGGCTTCGAGCATGATGTAGCGGCCATCACGGGTCGAGAAGAGACCGTTGACCTCGACAAACTCGGCCCCGACGCTGCTTGGGTAACCCGACTGCCGGACGTAATGGGTCTGATGCAGGTAATGCAGCGCGTGGATGATGTCTACCGACATGTCGGTGTGCGTGCCTCGGCGGGCGGCCCAGATCGCGGCGCCCGCGGCGCCGATGAGCAGCTGCGCGGTGCACGACGCCTCACCCAGCCGGTGCGGTGAGCGGATGACGGGATCGTCCCCGTGCATGACGGCGTCCCCCGAGAAGTATTCGGTGAGCCCGAGCTGCCCGATGAGGTCGGCCAGCGCCCTCAGCTCGCCGCGCCGCAGACTGCGCGCTCCCTTGCCCGTCATGATCGAAGCTCCCCCCGTAACGCCTCCGCCCCCACATCGAGATTGTCATAGCCCAGTGAAAGCGGGTAACGCGGTGCTACCCGGCCGGGAGGTGCCCGGGCAGGCCGAACGTCGGGAACCGGCTGGGGTCCAGGAACGTGTCGATGCGGGCGATACCCGCCCCGGCCACGGTCAGCACGGTGAGCGCGTGCGCCTGGTACCCGCCGCTGCGGTCGCGGTGGTAGCCGGCCGTGGCGGGCTGCCCGTTGGCTGTGGTGGCGACCATCCGGAACTGATTGCGCGGGAACACCTGGGTGGCGAAGAACCCCGCGACATTGTCCCGCCCGGTGAACCAGGTGAGCAGCGGCGGCATCTCCAGCACCACGTCGTCGCGCAGCAGCCTGGCCAGCCCGGCCACGTCGGCGTGCTCGAACGCCGCCATGAACTGGTCGAGCAGCGCCCGCTGGGCCGGCTCGGCCGGCTCGGTGACCGTGTGCTCGGCGGGCAGCACGCCGGCCAGCTGGGCCCGGGCCCGGCGCAGCGCGCTGTTCACCGCCGTGGTGCTGGTGCCCAGCAGGTCCGCCACCTCGGCGGCAGGCCAGTCCAGCACGTCGCGCAGGATCAGCACCGCGCGCTGCCGGGCGGACAGGTACTGCCACGCGGCGACCAGGGCCAGCCGCAGCCCCGCCCGGGAGGCGGCGACCGAGGCCGGGTCGGCCGTCTCCGCGGCCAGCAGCACGCCGGGCAGCGGCTGCAGCCAGGGCACCTCGGGCCCGGCCAGCACCGGCGCGGCCGGGTCCTCGCCCGGTGCGCCCAGCCCGGACGGCAGCGGCCGCCGGCCACGCCGCTCGATCGCGGTCAGGCACGCGTTGGTGGCGATCCGGTACAGCCAGGTGCGCACCGACGACCGGCCCTCGAAGCCGTCGTAGGACCGCCACGCCCGCAGGTAGGTCTCCTGCACGAGATCCTCGGCCTCGTCGGCCGAGCCCAGCATCCGGTAGCAGTAGGCGAGCAGCTCCGTCCGGAACTGGCCGGTTTCGCTGATGAAATCCGTGCTGGCTGTCATGGGCGGTCTCCACACTCGCCAGCGCGGACTCCGGCTGCCGCGGCTGGCCCTGGCAGTACAGACCAGCCGGCAGCCGGAAACTCACCGCGGGTCAGCTTCCGGCGGGCTGGTCCAGCGGTGCGCCCACGTAGTCGCGGACCTCCTGCACGGCCCAGTTGTTCCCGTCCGGGTCGCTGAAGTGGCAGAACTTCCCGCCATCCCGGGCGTCCAGAATCTGCACGTCCGAGACCTGCACGCCGCGGCCGGACAGCTCGGCGCGGGCCGCGTCGATGTCGGTCACCACCAGCTGCATCCGGGCGCTGGCGTCCAGGCTGGTGCCGGGGCTGACGACAACCGGCCCGATCACGACCGAGCAGGCGGACCCGGGCGGGGTCATGTGCACGACCCGGAAGTTCTCGGCCGGCTGCGTGTCCGCGTCCAGCTTGAATCCGATCTTGTCCAGGTAGAACTGCTTGGCCCGGTCGATGTCGGTGACCGGGACCACGATGACTTCCAGCTTCCAGTCCATGGTGGGTTCCTTCCGGGTAGCTGCGCCGTGGTGGCGCGTTCAGCCCTGTGTCGGAGCTGGCCCCGGGGTTTCGACAGCCGCCAGAAAAAACTTTCCGGCCTGGTCAGCCGGCCCGGTCAGGTGACCCGGTCAGCTGGCCCGGTCGTCGGCCACCAGGGTCAGCCCGGCCGGCGCGCCGAGCGCGGCCACGGTCTGCCGGGCGGCGTCATCCAGGTGGATCCGCGGCCGGTCCGGCGGGCCGTCCGGGTAGTACGTACCCGGTCCCCAGAACTGGCCGTACCGGATGACCACGCCGCCGTCCCGCAGCACCGAGCGCTCGAACGCCCCGGTGGCGGCCTGCGCCTGCTCGCCGGGCAGCTCCCAGGAGATGCTCTGCGCGATGACCCGGGCCGCCCCGGCCGCGCGGGCCGCGGCCAGCAGGTTCCCGGTGCCCTCGCTGCGCATCCGGCGGTTCCGGTCGGCGTTGTCCGCGATGTCTGCCGCGCTGTCCGGCAGGTCGGTGAGCTGGTGCAGGACGAGGTCCGGCCGGAACGCCGTCACCGCCGCGGTGAGCGCGGCCGCGTCATACACGTCGCAGATGACCAGTTCCGCGCCCAGGTCACGGACCAGGCTGGCCCGTTCGGCTGAGCGAGTCAGGCCCGCCACCGCGTGCCCGTCCGCCACCAGCAGGGGGATCAGCCGGGTACCGATCACGCCGGTCGCGCCGGCCAGGAAGATCCGCACGGTCCGGCAGCTTACGCCGGCGGTGCGTCCAGCACCGCGCCGGCCAGCGCGCGCAGCGCGGCGGGTCAGGACTGCGGCGGCGCGTCCAGCCCGCAGTGCAGCAGCGGCCCGTGCCGGGTCGCGGCCACCGCGGCCACCGTGGCCCGGGACGGGTTGCGGATGGTGACCGCGGCCAGCAGCCCACCGGCCACGCACAGCCCGCCCGCGATCAGCGACGCGGTGTGGAACCCGGCCGAGAACACGGCCGGGTGCCGGTAGGCGTCCCCGGTCAGCCCGCCCGCCGCGGGCAGCAGCGCCACCGCGATCAGCGCCGCGGCCCGGGCCACGTCGTTGTTGACCGCGGACGCCATCCCGGCGTGCTCGGCCGGCACCGCGGCCAGCACGGTCGAGGTGAGCGGGGCCACCGCCACGGCCAGGCCGAAGCCGAACACGAGCACCCCGGGCAGCACCTCGGTGAGGTAGTTGCCGGACGCGGTGATCAGGGTGAACAGGCCCAGCCCGACGCCGACCAGCACCGGCCCTACCGACATCTGCAGCCGGGGGCCGATCCTGTCGGCCAGCGCACCGGAGCGCTGGGACAGCGCCAGCGTGATCACGGTGACCGGCAGCAGCGCGATGCCGGATTCCAGCGCGCTGTACCCGGACACCTCCTGCAGCTGGATGGGCAGCAGGAACAGCGCGCCGCCGATACCGCCGTACACCACGAACGTGACCACGTTGGCCGAGGTGAACTGGCCTGAGCTGAACAGGTTCAGCGGCAGCATGGGCGACGGGGTCCGGTGTTCCCACCAGATGAACGCGGCCAGCAGCAACACCCCAATGAGCAGCGCGGCCAGCACCAGCGGGTCGGCCCAGTGCCCGCCCGGGCCCTGGATCAGCCCGTAGGTCAGGCCGATCAGCCCGAGCGTGACCAGCGCGCCGCCGGCCATGTCGATCGGCCCGGTGGCCGCCGGGTCACGGGACTCGGGCACATGCCGCAGCGTCACCGCGACCACCACCACGGCGATCGGCAGGTTGATGGCGAAGATCCACCGCCAGGACGCGGCGGCCACCAGCCAGCCGCCGAGGAACGGCCCGACCGCGGTGCCCACCCCGCTGAACCCGGACCACGCGCCGATCGCCTTGCCCCGGTCTTCGGGCCGGAACACCGCCTCCAGGATGGCCAGGCTGCCCGGGGTGAGCAGCGCCGCGCCGACCCCTTGCAGCGCCCGGGCCCCGATCAGGAAACCCACGCTGGGCGCGATGCCACACAGCAGCGACGCGATCGCGAACCAGCTCACCCCGATGACGAAGACCTTTTTGCGGCCGTACTTATCGCCCAGCGCGCCCGCCATCAGCAGCAGCCCGGCCAGCGTGAGCGTGTAGCCGGTGACCACCCACTGCAGCGCGCCCAGGCTGGCGTGGAAGTCCGCGCCGATGGCGGGCAGCGCGATGCCGACCACGGTGGCATCGATCGACGCGATGGCCGAGCCCAGCACGGTGGCCAGCAGCACCCAGCGGCCCGGCCCGCTGGACAGCACCAGCCCCTGCTCCGGGCCGCTGGTGGCGGCGGCCGGCTGGCTCATGCCCGCCCTCCCAGTGAGTCCGGCTGGGCCGTGTCCGGCTGGGCCGTGTCCGCCCGGGCCGTGCCCGGCTCGGCCACCTGCTGCCAGGTCCGGCCAGTGCGCACACTGGCCGGCTGCTCGGCCACGATGTCCGACCCCGGCCGGGCCGCCGCGTCACGCATCTTGACCAGGATCCACCGCCGCTCCCCGGTCCGGGTCAGCGCGAAGCCGCCAGACAGCTTGTGGCCGTCCAGGGTGACGGACAGGTGCCCCGGCTCGTCCCGGCCAATGTCGGCCGGCCCTTCATCCCAGATAATCACCGCGCCGGTGCCCCGCCGCTGCCCCGGGTGCACGCCCTCGAAGTCGCCCGCATCCAGAGCGTGGTCCTCGACCGGCACGGCCAGCCGGCGGGCCGCCGGGTCGAGCGACGGCCCGCGTGGCACCGCCCAGGACCGCAGCACGTTCCCCACCTGGATGCGCAGGTCGTAGTGCAGCGCGGTGGCGTCGTGCAACTGCACCACGAAGCGGGACGCGGTCACCTCCGCGACGCTACATCCCCGCGGGCCGGCCGCGCGCAGTCAGGCCGGCCTGTGCGCGCGCCGAACCTTTCCGCATCCGGCTGCTACTTACTGTGCATGCGGGATGTGCTGATGACCAGGAGGCAGGCGGTGGACCCCGGTCAGGCCGGAGCCGATGACGCGGTGCTGCTCCAGCAGGTCGCAAGCGGTGACCGGGATGCGCTCGGCGCCCTGTACCGGCGGCACGCGCGGGCCGTGCTGGCCCAGATCCGCCTCGTCGTCGGGGAACGCGGCCTGAGCGAGGAGATCCTGCAGGACACCATGCTCGCCGTGTGGCGGGGAGCCGGGTCGTTCCGCGGCGTGTCCCAGGTCCGGTCGTGGATCATCGCGATCGCGCTCCGGCAGGCCCGGGACCGGCTGCGCCGCCGCCGGCTGGCCGTGGTGGCCGATGAATCGGTGCTGTCTGAGCAGGCGGCGGCTGATCCCGGCCCGGAGGCCCAGGTCCTGGAGCGTGCCGAGCTGGCCGCGGTCGCGGACGCGATCCGCGGGCTCAGCCCGGGGCACCGAGAGGTGCTCGGGCTGGTATTCGGTGCCGACCTGACGCTGGCGGGCGCCGCGGAGGTGCTCGGGGTGCCGGTCGGGACGGTCAAGAGCAGGCTGGCCGCGGCCCGCGCCGCGCTGGCCCGTTCGATGGCGGGAAAGGAAGTAGGGCGATGATGACCGGTGAGCAGGCCCACCTGGGCCTGGCGGACATGACTGGCCTGGCTAACGGGGCGCCGCTGCCCACCGCGGCCGGTACCCACCTGGCCAGCTGCCCGCAGTGCCAGGCCGAGGCAGGCAGCTGGCGGGTGGTGGCGGCGGGGGTCCGCATGGTCATGGCCGGGTCCGAGGCCCCGGCCATGACCCTGCCCGAGCCGGTGCTGACGGCGATCAGCAGCGGGGGCAGCGCCACCGGGCAGCCGGCCCGCTGGGGGCGGCCGGGATGGCGCCCGGCCATGGCCGCGGCCGCCGCCGTGCTGATCCTGGGCGGCGCGGGCGCCGGCATCGCAACCACCCTCGCAGCCGGCCGGGCCGGCACCGCCGGAAGCCGGCCGGTGGCGGCCGCGCTCACCTCGACGAGCTGCCGCAGCCTGAAACTGGTCGCCGGGACGCTGGTGCGGGTGTCCGGCAGCACGCTGGTCATCAGGCCGCCCATCGGCCCGGCGGTGCGGGTGACCACCTCGGGCTCGACCACGGTGGCCCGTGAGGTCACCGGCACGCTGGCCGACGTGCGCGATGGCCTGCACGTGATCGTGTCCGGCACCCGCTCCCACGGGCAGATCGAGGCCCGGCGGATCGGCCTCACGCCCAGTTCGCTGGCCATGAAGCCACCGCTGGCACCGGTGCAGGGCACCCCGGCCGCGCTCCTGCTCGGGCTGGCTAACGGGACGGTGGCCGGCGCGGCCACCGGCGGTTTCACCGTGGATGAGCCGGGCGGAGCGCACGTCCGCGTCCGCACCTCGGCCGCGACCACGGTGGTGATGCTGGCCAGCGTCCGCGTGGCCCAGCTGAAGACGGGCCAGCGGACCGTGGCCGTCGGCCTGGTCACCGGCCCGAGGGAACTCGCGGCCCGCACCGTGGAGCAGGAGAACCTCCCGCTCAGCCAGCTGCGGCCCGCCCACTGGTACCAGCTGCCGCTGCCCGCGGGTACCGCCCCGCTGCGGCCGCGCGGCTTCTCCGCGCACCTGCCCAGCGCCTTCTCACCGGGCAGTGCCTTCCCCCTGCGCGGTGCCGTTCCGCTACGCGGTGGCGCCCCGCGCGCCGCCGGCCTGCCCAGCCTCGTGCCCAGCCCGGGCCGGCTCTACTCGGGCCTGGGCTGCAACGCTTCCGCCATCGCGGCCACCGGCCTGCTGGCCTTCGGCAGCTAACCCGGGCCGGCGGCTACGGGACGGCCGAGGCCAGCGGATGCGGGGTAGCGGTGTGGTGGCCCTGGAACAGGATGGCCGCGATCTGGGTCAGCTTGTTGGTGCCGAACTTGAACCCGGCGTCGCCGTCCTGCCCGAAGCTGCCCAGGTTGTACGTGATGGCCAGCGTGTAGCGCTGGTGCGGCCCGGCGAACCCGACCGTGTTGGTGATCCACACGCCGACGCCGTTGGGGTCCTGCTCCCAGCCGTCCTTGTTGCCCGGGTGGTTGGCCGGCCCGGCGCCCCACACGCCCCACTGCTGGTCCAGCGCGGCCACGTGCTGCAGCCGGTGCACCAGGTACCCGCGGATGTGCGGCGGCGCCTTGTCCAGCACGTAGTTCATCAGGCTGTCCAGGTCGCGGGCGGTGGTGTCCACGTCGCCCCAGAACGCCGCGTTGGTGAACTGGGTATTTTTCATCCCGAACGCCCGTACCCGGTCCATGAAGCTTGCGTTCTCGTATCGGTTCCACAGGTAGGTCGCGTCGTCATCGTTGCTGGTGTACAGCGCCTGGAACATGGCCGCCCGGTCAGCCGGGGTGAGCTGGAACTGGCCCGCCCGCTGGCGCTGCAGAATGTCGGTCATCATGGCCAGCTTGATCGTGGACGCGGCCGGCTGGAGTGTCCCGGCGTGGGCGTTGTGCCAGGTCGCGCCGGTGGCGCGGTCGTGCAGCACGATGCCGATGGTGCCGGGCAGGTGGTTCGCGTAGTGCCTGGCGGCCACGATCCGCTCCCGCATCGCGCACGGGAAGCCGGCCGCGACCGTGGTGCTGCAGGACGGCGCCGGGCTCGGTGTGGGGGATGGCGGCAGCGTCGAAGCCGGCGCGGCCTGCGTGGTCGGCGCGGTGGCCGCGGTCTGCTGGCTGGCCGTCTTGTGCGGCCCGCAGCCCGCGACGGCCAGGGCGGCCAGCAGGCCACAGGTGGCGGTGGGCAGCCAGGCGCGGCGAGCCGGGGAGCGCATGCCGGACAGGATACGGCCCGCCGCCGCCCGCCGGGTCAGCATCCGCCCGCCGGACCTGGCACACCCGGGCCGGCCGCGGGCTGATCGACCTGGCCGGTGGCCCCGGTGCGCAGCACCGCGCCGAAATGGACCACGTACCACCGGCCGCGCCAGGAGATCAGCGACGCGATGCCGATCGAGCGCACCTGCCCGTGCTCCCGGTAGACCAGCCGGGCGCCGGCGACGTGCCAGTAGCCGACCGAGTTGTAGCACACGCCGGGATTGATCCAGGCCGCCCCGGCTGACGGCACGATCACCCGGAGCAGCGTAGTGTGCGCCGCGTCATGACCCAGGTAATGGTGGGCCGCCGCCACGTCCAGCCGGAAGTCGCCGAACAGCCGGCTGTGCCAGTCGGCGGCCGGGTCGGCGATCGCCTTGACCTGGGTGTAGGCGTGCAGCGGGAAGAACGCCTGGGCGCCCAGCCGGGCCTGCCCGGTCACCACGGCCGCCCACAGGTCGGTCATCTCGGCGTGGAACACCCGGCTGCCCGCGCTGGGCCGCGCCCGGGTCTGGTGCAGGCCGCCGGGCGGCAGCGGCGCCGGGAGCAGGGTCGGCGCCCCAGCCGGCCGTGCGGTGGGGGAGGCGCTGGCAGCGGGGGTGGCTGGCGCCGCGCTGGCGCTGCTCATCGCCCGGTGCGGGGTGACGGCAGCGGCCGGGTGGGAGGCGGCCGGGCCGCACCCGGTCACGGCCAGGCCAGCGGCAGCCAGCATCGCCGCACCGGCCCGCCACGAGCGCGCAGTCATCACCATCGCTGAACCGCCAGCCCCCCGGGATGTCAGTCCCGGCTAGCGTACCGAGGCTGCGTCCCAGGGGGCGTCATCCGCGACGGGATGGCGTGGCGGTTACCGGACGGCGTTTACAGGCCTTCGTTGATCAGCCGGCCGGCCTGCTCGTACTTCTCCGGCTTGCGGTTCTTGAAGTAGAACGCGGCGCCCACCCCGGCCAGCACGACGAGCAGGTCGATCGGGCCGAACCATTTCGCGTAGCCGTAGCCGCTGCCCAGGAAGTCGATGTTGTCGAACAGCAGGTACACCACGTAGGCCTGGGTGAGCAGGGCCAGCACCGGGGCCAGCCGGGTCTTCCACCAGTGCGTCTCGTCGCGGTGGTGCCGCTCGTAGTAGACCAGGATGGCCAGCGACACCAGCGCCTGCACGGACAGGATGATGATCACGCCCATCACCGCCATCAGCCCGTACAGCTGCAGGTAGGCCTGGGAGTTCGGGTCGTTGGTGCCGGTGAACACGGCGAACAGGATGATGATCACGACGGCGACCACCGACTGCACCACCGACGCGAGGTACGGGCTCTTGAACGTGGGGTGGGTGCGGCCCAGCGCCTTGGGCAGCAGGCCCTCCCGGCCGAGCGAGTACATGTACCGGGCCGCCGTGTTGTGGAACGCCATCCCGCAGGCGAACGAGCCGGTGATGATCAGGTAGCTCATGATCGACGACACCCAGTGCCCGGCGAACTGCCTGGCCGGGTTCAGGTAGAAGTTGGCCGCGTTGCTCTGCGCCGCCGAGATGGCCGCGTGCGTGCTGGAGTAGCCGAACAGCGGCGCCCACGAGGTCAGCGCGTAGAACACGCCCAGGCCGATCACCGAGATGTACAGCGCGCGGGGCACGATCCGCTTCGGGTCGCGGGACTCCTCGGCGTAGTTGGGCGCCATCTCGAAGCCGACCCAGGACCAGAACGCGAAGAACAGCCCGATGCCGACCGACCCGGCCAGCAGCTTGCCGGACGCCGGGAAGCTGCTGAACGCCTTGACCGGGTTGATCGCGCTCCAGGTCGGGTGGCCCTTGGCGAACATGAAGATGTCGAAGATGATCAGGATGGCGATCTCGCTGAGCAGCCCGATGGCCAGCAGCGTGGAGGACAGCCGCACATCGAAGAACGTGAGCAGCGAGATCAGCACGACCATGAACAGCGCCAGCCAGGGCCAGCCGATGTTCAGGCCGAACGAGGCCAGCTTGAGGTTGGCGAAGTAGGCGAACCCGCCGGCCAGCGACGCCTCGAACACCGAGTACGCGACGACCGCCCCGTAACCGGTGCCGATGCCCAGTTCGCGGCCCAGGCCGTGGCTGATGTAGGAGTAGAAGCCGCCGGTGGTGGTCTTCTTCCGGGCCATGGCCACGTACCCGACCGAGAACACGACCAGCACGATCGCGGCGAACATGAACGCCGCGGGCGCGCCCGCGCCCTGCCCGTAGCCGACGATGATCGGCGTGTTGAACAGCATGGCCGAGATCGGCGCCGCCCCGGTGACGGTGAGGAACAGCACCCCGCCCAGCCCGACCGCGTGCTTGCGGAGCTTGGAGACCTCCTCCCGCTGGGAGATATCGAAGGTCTCTTCCATCCCTTCGATGCCACCAACCCGGGGCAGTTCCGACCGTGCCATGCGCGCCTCCCGAATCGGGCGGTCCGTCAAGAACGAGTCAAACGGTTGAGGGACGGATTGTGGTACACGTCACAGCGCGGACAGTATCAGCAGGTACAAACCCTGACAAGAGTTTTGGTTCATGAAATATGGACTTAACCTGGACCTCTTGACACCTAAAGGTCTAAAGGGTACGTATTTGGTCAGACCAAAGGGAGCGGACTGGGCGGAGGCGGCATGGCCGAGGAGCTGATCGCCTTCCCGTCCAAGGGCGAGATGCTCGACGCGTCCCGGCAGTTCTGGAACCCGGACAAGACCCAGTTCTGGACCGACTCCGGGGTGCCGCTGGTCATCGACCGCCGCGAGGGGTACTTCATCTACGACGTCGAGGGCAAGCGGCTCATCGACGTGCACCTCAACGGCGGCACCTACAACCTGGGCCACCGCAACCCGGAGGTGATCGCCGCGGTCACCGCGGCCATGCAGCGGTTCGACATCGGCAACCACCACTTCCCGTCGCTGGCCCGCACCGCGCTGGCCGAGGCGCTGATCAGCACCGCGCCGCCCGGGCTGGCCAAGGTGGTGTTCGGCAGCGGCGGCGCCGAGGCCATCGACATCGCGCTGAAGACGGCCCGGCACGCGACCAAAAAGCGCACCATCGTCTCGGTGGCCAAGGCCTACCACGGGCACACCGGCCTGGCCGTGGCCACCGGCGACGAGCGGTTCGCCGCGCTGTTCCTGGCCGACCGGCCGGACGAGTTCGTGCACGTGCCGTTCAACGACCTGGCCGCGATGGAGCAGGCGCTGCGCGGCCGGGACGTGGCCGCGGTGATCATGGAAACGATCCCGGCCACCTACGGCTTCCCGCTGCCCGCGCCCGGCTACCTGGAGGGGACCAAGCGGCTGTGCGAACAGCACGGCGCGCTGTACATCGCGGACGAGGTGCAGACCGGGCTGATGCGCACCGGCGAGCTGTGGGCCATCAGCAAGCACGGCATCGCGCCGGACATCCTGGTCACCGGCAAGGGCATCTCCGGCGGCATGTACCCGGTCAGCGCGGTACTGGTCAGCGAGGCCGCCGCGGGCTGGCTCAGCGAGGACGGCTTCGCGCACATGTCCACGTTCGGCGGCGCGGAACTCGGCTGCGTGGCCGCGCTGAAGACGCTGGAGATCACCTGCCGCCCGGAGATCCGGTCCATGGTGTGCTACATCGCTGACCTGCTCGGCGCCGGCCTGCGCCGGATCCAGCGCGGCTACCCGGACTGGTTCACCGGCATCCGGCAGGACGGCCTGGTGATGGGCCTGGAGTTCGGCCATCCGCAGGGCGCCAAGTACGTGATGAAGCGGCTGTACGAGAACGGTGTGTGGGCCATCTTCTCCACGCTCGACCCGCGGGTGCTGCAGTTCAAGCCGGGCCTGCTGATGACCCCGGAGCTGTGCGAGGAACTGCTGGACCGGGTGGCTGTATCCATGGGCGCCGCCCGGGACGACGCGCTAAGGGCCACCGGGCGGAGGCAGCCATGACCGGCGTCGCTGACCAGGGGCGGCCGATCAGTGTCGATCTGCTCACCGGCCCGGCCGGGGTGCCACGGGCGCAGGCCATGCTGCAGCGGGCACAGTGGGCGGCACTGGCGTTCGGGAAATATGACAAGCGCAGCGTGGATCGCATCGTGCACGCCGCGGCCCAGGCGGGTGCGGCGCGGGCCCGGGAGTACGCCGAGTGGGCGGTGCGCGAGACCGGCTTCGGCGTGGCCGAGCACAAGGTGCTCAAGAACCTGGCCAGCAGCACCGGGCTGGCCGAGGCGTACGCCGGGCACGACTACGTGACGCCGCGGATCGACCCGGTGGCCAAGGTGGTGGAGATCCCGCGGCCGGCCGGGGTGGTGCTCGCGCTGACCCCGTCCACCAACCCGGTGGCCACCGTGTTCGTCAAGGCGCTGCTGGCCCTGATGACGCGCAGCGCGGTGGTGGTCAGCCCGCACCCGCTGGCCCGGGAGTGCTCGGCCGACGCGGCCCGCGCGCTGGCTGATGCGGCGGTCGCGGCGGGCGCGCCGGACGGCGTCATCCAGGTGGTGGACGAGCCGTCGGTGCCGCTGATCAACGCGCTGATGGCCGACGAGCGGACCAGCGTGATCGTGGCCACCGGCGGGGTGGCCGTGGTCCGCGCCGCGTACAGCTCGGGCAACCCGGCCATCGGGGTCGGCCCGGGCAACGTGCCGGTGCTGGTCGATGCGACCGCGGACCTGGCCCGGGCGGCGCAGCGGATCGCGGACAGCAAGAGCTTCGACAACTCGATCCTGTGCACCAACGAGTCGGTGCTGATCGTCACCGAGGCGGCCGCGGGCACGCTGCTGCGCCACCTCAACCGGGCCGGCTGCCACCTGCTGGCGCCGGCCGACCGGGACAAGCTCCGCGACCTGATGTTCCCCGCCGGGCAGTTCGACACCCGGTTCGTCGGGAAGGACGCGACCTGGATCGCGGAGCAGGCGGGCATCCGGGTGCCTGGCACGACCCGGGTGCTGCTGGCCCCGTTCCGGCTGGCCGTGCCGGAGGAGCCGCTGGCCCACGAGAAGCTGTGCCCGGTGCTCGGCGTGGTCACCGTGCCCGGCGAGGAGCAGGGCATCGACGCGGCCCGGGCCGTGCTGCGGATCGGTGGCCGGGGGCACTCGGCCGCAATCCACTCCACCAGCCCGGCGACGATCATGGCCTACGGGGCGGCGCTGGACGTGCTCCGGGTCGCGGTCAACGCGGGCAGTTCGCTGGGCAGCGCCGGGATCGAGACCGGGCTGGCCCCGTCGATGACGATCGGCACCGGGTTCTTCGGCCGGTCCTCGGTCGGTGAGAACCTGCAGCCCAAGCACCTGGTGCAGTGGACCCGCCTGGCCTACAACTCGGACCCGGCCGAGGTGTTCGGGGATTTCGCTGGGCTGGATCCGTGGCAAGCCCCCGTGGGCCCCGTCCCGCCCTACCCGGTTGCCTCCAACCTTCAAGACCAGCCATTCAGCTCAACGCCAGTGCCCGCCACCCGGGTCAGCACCGGCGCGCAGCCCGGGCTGGACGCGCTGCGCGCGGAGATCCGGCGGGTCGTGCTGGAGGAACTGCGGGCGTTTACCGGGGGGGATGGCCGTGGCTGAGTTGCGGTCGTTCATCTTCATTAACCGGCTGCAGCCGCAGACGATGTGTTACCTGGGGACGTGGATCCGGGGGCGGCTGCCGCGCAGCGGGGACGCGGCCCAGGTGATTGAGATCGCGCCTGGGCTGGACATCGAGGCGCTCACTGATGTGGCGCTGAAGCACGCCGGGGTGGCGGCGGGGATCCTGGTCGTTGAGCGGCAGTTTGGGTACCTGGAGATCCACGGCGGGATGGATGAGGTGCGGGCGGCCGGGACCGCGGTGCTGGAGTCGCTGGGCGCGGCGTCGTCGGACGCGACGCGGCCGCAGGTGCTGGCGGCGGAGATCATCACGATGCTCGATCCGCAGCATGCGTTCCTGCTCAACCGGAACAAGCTGGGCTCGATGGCGCTGGCCGGGGAGTCGCTGTTCGTGCTGGAGATGCAGCCCGCGTCGTATGCGATCCTGGCCGCCAACGAGGCGGAGAAGGCGGCCCGGATCAAGGTGGTCGACTACCGGATGATCGGCGCCACCGGGCGGGTCTACCTGTCCGGGTCCGAGGCTGATGTCCGGCAGGCCGCCGAGGCGGCCGAGGACGCGCTGCGGGGCCTGGCATGACCGGCGGCGGCCTGGACGCAGACGTGCTGCGCTCGCTGGTCCGCGAGGTGCTGGCCGACCTGCTGCCGCAAGCCCCCGCCCCGTCCTCAACCGCCCCACCAGCCCCATCAGCTTCTGCGGCGCCGGCCCAGGACGGGCCGGTGTTCACCCCGCGGGACGGGGTGCGCGACGTGCAGACGGTCAGCCTGCGCACCGACGCCGAGTTGGCCGCGTTCGTGACCCGGCTGCTGCACCTGTTCGAGAACCCGGCCCGCCGCGCCGACCTGCAGGCCGGGCGGCTGCGGTTCCGGCTGGCCCCGGCGGGGGCGGCCGGGTCGCCCCGGCCCGCGCACCGGATCGAGAAGGGCGCGGTCACCGAGGCG
>DATCUG010000013.1:0-14051 GCA_036567525.1 Streptosporangiaceae bacterium
CTGGCCGCGCAGCGGGGCGCACACCTGCTGGCGGCGGACACGCGGCCCCACCGCGCCCGGCTGGCCCGCGACGCGGTGCAGGTCATTGGGGCCGCGGCCGCGGTGGCGGCGGACGGTGGCCAGCCGCCGTGGCCGGCCAGGACATTCGACCGGGTACTGGCCGACGTGCCATGCACCGGCATCGGGGCGCTGCGCCGGCGCCCGGAGGCCCGGTGGCGCAAGTCGGCCGAGAACGTCCAGGCCCTGGGCGGGCTGCAGCGCCGCCTGCTGCGCAGCGCGCTGGACGCGGCCCGGCCCGGCGGGGTGGCCGGTTACGTCACCTGCTCGCCGCACCTGGCCGAGACCCGGGACGTGCTGGCCGACGTGCTGCGCGAAAGGGATGACGTGGAGGTGCTGGACGCGCCCGCGGTGCTGTCCGAGGTGCCGGGGCTGCGCTGCCCGGAGCCGGACAGCCGGTATGCGCAGTTCTGGCCGCACCGGCACGGCACCGACGCGATCTTCCTGGCCCTGCTGCGCCGCCGTGACTAGCGGGCGCGGCTAGCGGGCGCGGCTGAGCGCGCGGCCGGGTCCGGTGCGCAACCGGGCCGAGCCGATATCCGCCTTCTGCCCCTCGGTGTAGCCGGCCCCGTACCCGCTGCCGGAGTAGGTCACCCGGCTCTTCCGGGTGACCGGGTAGGCGTGCTCGATGTTCCGCGTGATCACCTGCGACCGGTCGGCCAGCACCAGGGCGGTCCGCTCGCCCCCCGTCCCCGGCGCGGTGGCCTGGCTGATGACCTGGTGCTCGGCCGCGCGGACCCGGGATACCACCGCCGAGGTGTAACCGAGCAGCCAGCTGCGCCGCCAGGCCCGCGGGCTGCGGCTCCAGCCCGGCACCTGGGCGGCGGCCAGGCCGTGCCACATCTGCAGCAGCAGCGACGTGTACAGCACATCGGTGCGCTCGATGTCCGAGGCGAACCCGAAGACGTGGATCCGGCTGCCCGGCCCGGGCCGCGGCAGGATCACGCACTGGCAGCGCAGCGCCGAAGCCAGCCCGCACAGCAGGTGGGCCTGGACCCGGGCCCACGGGTTGTCGATGTCCACCTTCCGGTCGGCCGGCCGGTCGGTCTCCGGCCGCCGCGCGGCCAGCAGCGCCCGGTCGATGCCGTACTTGGCCATCAGCTCGGCGGCCTTGGCCGTCAGCGCCTGCGCCTCGTCAGGCGTGACCCCCTCGGCTTCCGCCTTGGCCAGCAGCTTCCGCACCCGGGCCAGCAGCGCGGCGGCCGCCTCCGGCTCGGCGGCCGCACTGTCGGCTGGGGCGCTGCCCACGCTCTGTTGGGTCACGAAGCTCCTCCTGTCGGACCGGGAATCGAACATGTGCTCGAACCATATCCGGCGGCGGCGACAATGTGCCGGTGCGCGGCCACTGGCCGCACCCTACCGGCTGGGGAGGGCGGTTTCCCCCGGCTGCTCACCCGCCGGGGAGCGGCGCTGCCGCCTAGACTCGGGCACATGCCCGTGCAGATGGCTCCCAGCATCCTGTCCGCCGACTTCGCCCGGCTGGCCGACGAAGCGGCCGCGGTCACCGGCGTGGCCGACTGGCTGCACGTGGACGTCATGGACAACCACTTCGTGCCCAACCTCACCCTTGGCCTGCCAGTGGTCGAGGCGCTGCTCAAGCACGCCGGGCTGCCACTGGACTGCCATCTGATGATCGAGGACCCGGACCGCTGGGCGCCCGCCTACGCGGAGGCCGGGGCGCGCAACGTGACCATCCACGCCGAGGCGGTCACCGCGCCGGTACGCACGCTGCGGATGATCCGTGCGGCCGGGGCCCGGGCCGGGCTCGCGGTCAACCCGGCCACCCCGGTGGAGCCGTACGAAGACCTGCTGCCCGAGTTCGACATGCTGCTGCTGATGACGGTGGAACCGGGCTTCGGCGGGCAGCCGTTCCTGGACATGGTGCTGCCCAAGCTGCGCCGGGCCCGGGCCATGGCCAGCCGGCACGGCAGCGCGGTGTGGCTTCAGGTCGACGGCGGGGTGAGCGAGCAGACCATCGAGCGCTGCGCCGAGGCAGGCGCCGACGTGTTCGTCGCGGGCAATGCGGTGTACAGCTCGGACGACCCGGCCCAGGCGGTGCAGTCGCTCCGCGCCCAGGCCGAGCGGGCCACCGCCGCTGCCGGCTGGCACTGCTGACTAACCTGGTCACGCTGTGTTCATCCGGGCCGGCCAAGCTGGCTCAGCAGGGGTTGTCGATTCTGGGGCGGGCCGTTCGTCGGGTTAGGTGACGGACGAGTCGAGACACCGAAGGAGCTGCCGTCATGGCTGAGTACCTGATTCTCATCTTCGAGGACGAGAACGCGTACGCGACCGCCACGCCTGATGTGTTCCAGCAGGTGATGGAGGCGCACAACCGGTTCGCCGGGCAGGTGGGGGAGAAGGGCGGGAAGATCATCGAGGGCCGGGCGCTGCAGCCGACCAGCACCGCCACCACCATCCGCAACGACGTGGTGACGGACGGCCCGTTCGTGGAGACCAAGGAAGCCCTCGGTGGTTACTACCTCATCGAGGCCCGCGACCTGGACCACGCGCTGGAGATCGCCAAGCTCACCCCGGCCCGGTTCGGCGGCGTTGAAGTACGGCCGATCATGGTCTTCGACAACGCGTGACCGAACGGGACCACCCGGCCGCGGCGGCAGCCGTGGCCGACGCGCACCGTCGCGAGTGGGCGTTCGTGCTCGCCGCGACGGCGCGCGTCGCCGGGGACCTGGATCTGGCCGAGGAGTGCGTGCAGGACGCGTACGTGTCGGCGCTGGAAGCCTGGTCCCAGCAGGGTGTGCCGCGCAACCCCGGCGCCTGGCTGACCACCGCGGCCCGGCGCCGGGCCATCGACCTGCTGCGCCGCGACACCACGCTGCGCCGCAAGCTGCCGCTGCTGGTGGAGCCGGACGAGCCGGCCGCACAGGAGGGCAGCAGCGTGATCCCGGACGACCGGTTGCGCCTGGTGTTCACCTGCTGTCATCCGGCGCTGGCCCGGGAAGCCCAGGTGGCGCTCACGCTGCGGCTGGTGTGCGGGCTGTCCACGGCCGAGATCGCCCAGGCGTTCCTGGTGCCCGAGCCGACCATGGCGGCCCGGGTGACCCGGGCCAAGAAGAAGATCTCCGCGGCCCGGATCGCGTACCGGGTGCCGGAGGCGGCAGAACTGCCGGACCGGCTGGATGCCGTGCTGACCGTCGTGCACCTGCTGTACACCACCGGGCATACCGCGCCGGGCGGGGACGGCCTGGTCCGGGCGGACCTGGTCGACCGCGCGGTCGGGCTGGCCCGGATGCTGGGCACGCTGATGCCGGACGAGCCGGAGGTCCGCGGCCTGCTCGCGCTGATCCTGCTCACCGACGCGCGGCGGATGACCCGGTGCGCGCCGGATGGCCGGCTGCTGCTGCTGGACGAGCAGGACCGGGCGCAGTGGGACCGGCCCGCCATCGACGAGGGCATCAGGCTGGTCCGCGGGGCGCTGCGCGGCTGCCCCGGCCGGTTCGCGCTGCAGGCGGCGATCGCCGCCCTGCACGCCCAGGCGCCCAGCTACCCGGACACCGACTGGCCGAAGATCGTCCGCCTGTACGACCTGCTCGGCCGGGCCTGGCCGTCCCCGGTGGTCGCGCTCAACCGGGCCGTCGCGGTGGCCATGGCGGACGGGCCCGCCGCCGGGCTGGCCGAACTGGACGACCTGGAGCGCGGCGGCCGGCTGGCCGGCTACCGCTATCTGCCGGCCGCCAGGGCAGACCTGCTCCGTCGGCTGGGCCGGGTGGACGAGGCCGCGGCAGCGTACCGGGCCGCGCTAGAGCTAACCGCCAATCATGCCGAACGCCAGTTCCTGGCCAGCCGCCTCGCCGAGGTAACAGGGGATTAGGGGGCAACGCCGCCGCCTTCAGGCTGCTCAGATGATCACCCGAGTTGTTGATGTTGAAGGAGGTCACCTTCCCGTGTGGCCTACTTCTACATCAACAATGGCTTCAGCTGGCCGTAGCTAATTGTGTCGTTCGTGTGGCTCAGGGTCGCGGGCGCTGGGAGGATGCCGGGCAGCGGCTGATGGACGGCCGGGGCAGATGGGCGGGCGCGGCCATGAGGGGCTGGGTCAGGCGGGGCATGATGGCGGTCGCGGTGCTCGCCACGGCTGGGCTGCTGGGGTGTGCCACAGCCAGGTCGGCCAGCACCGGAAGCAGCGCGCTGGGCGGGGCGCAGGTGGCTGCGGCGCTCTCCGGGGCAGTGCACTGCCACAGCTCGCACGGACTGCCCGACCGGCACTGCACACCGGGCGCGAGGTTTGCGAAGGTCACCCAGAAGAACATCGGCAGCACCATCTGCAAGAGCGGCTGGACCAGTAAGGTGCGCCCGCGCGAGAGCTACACCGAGAAGCTCAAGCGGGAGCAGATCGCCGAGTACGGCTACCGGGACAGGAAGCTGGGCGACTACGAGGAAGATCACCTAATACCGCTGGAGCTCGGTGGCTCGCCGCGATCCGTGCGCAATCTGTGGCCCGAGTACGACGGTGGGAAGATCCCGAATCCGAAGGACAAGGTGGAGGACGCGCTGCGCCGGGCGGTGTGTGACGGCAAGGTCAAGCTGTCGCCCGCCCAGCGCGCGATCGCCCGCGACTGGAAGACCGCCGAGCATGTGCTCGGCCTCGGTTCGGGCGGCCCGATTCCATCACCAACTCCCACCCCCAAACCGTCTCCCACGGTCAGCCCGACCTCGGCGCGGTTGTTCTGTGCCGCGTCGGTAAGCGACAGCAGTCCGCCCGACTACTCCACGGTCGACGTTTATGTGCAGACCGCCCCAGGGGCGGCCGTTACGGCCGTCGCGCACTACAAAACGGCCAGCCACCAGAAGTCCGGGACGGCCGACAGTCAGGGCCAAGCCACGATCCCGTATGACATCAGCGACGCAACCAAGGGCTACCGGGCCGTGGTGGATGTCACGGTTTCGTCTGGCTCGGCCAGGGCGACCTGCTCGGTGTCATTCACCCCCGTCTGAGTAGGGATAGCCGGTTGCGCGGCGGAATAGCTCGCATGGCACACTGGTTTCAGCAGTTAAGCGTGCTCCGGGGTCGGTGAAACTCCGAACCGGCGGTTACAGTCCGCGACCCGGCCAAGGCGACCTACGCCAGCGGCTGGCTGACCCGGTGGAATTCCGGGACCGACGGTCAAAGTCCGGATGGGAGGCAGCACGCGCGCGGCGGTGGCCCATGCTGCCAGCCGTGCTCGCGCGTCCGCGCATCCCCCGGAGCCGCCAGGCAGAACGGCTCCGAGGAGAGGACACCGCGGATGTTCACCGGGATAGTGGAAGAACTCGGCGAGATCGTCGCTGTCGAGCGGCTGGCTGACGCGGCCCGGCTTACCGTCCGCGGCCCGCAGGTGACGGCCGAGGCGCGCCGTGGCGATTCGATCGCGGTCAACGGTGTCTGTCTCACGGTGACCGACAGCACAGACAAGACGTTCACCGCCGACGTGATGGCGGAAACCCTGCACCACACCGGCCTCGGCGCGCTCACCCCCGGTTCCCCGGTCAACCTGGAACGGCCGGTTCAGCTCGGCGGGCGGCTCGGCGGCCACCTGGTCCAGGGGCATGCCGACGGCACCGGGGTGATCCTGTCCCGGGCGCCGGGTGAGCACTGGGACGTGGTCCGCATCGGGCTGCCCACTGAGCTGCGCCGGTACGTGGTGCGCAAAGGCTCAGTGACGGTGGACGGGGTCAGCCTGACCGTGTCCGGGCTGGGCGGCGCGGACGGGCCGGAGCCGTGGTTCGAGGTCAGCCTGATCCCCACCACGCTGGAGCTGACCACGCTAGGCCGGCTGCAACCAGGCAGCCAGGTGAACCTGGAGGTTGACGTGATCGCGAAGTACGTGGAGAGCCTGTTCCCCGGCGGGAACGCCGCTCACGAGGGAGCGCGGTCATGAGTAGCGGCGAGCCGGACACCCGGCTGGACGAGGTCGAGCGGGCCATCGCGGATATCGCGGCCGGCCGGGCGGTCGTGGTGGTGGACGATGCCAGCCGGGAGAACGAGGGTGACATCGTGTTCGCCGCCAGCAAGGCGACGACCGAGCTGATGGCCTTCACCATCAGGCACGCCCGCGGGCTCATCTGCGTGCCGATGACCGGCCAGGACCTGGACCGGCTCCAGCTGCCGCCGATGACCAGCGACAACCAGGAGCACATGGGCACCGCGTTCACGATCAGCGTGGATGCCCGGGATGGCATCACGACCGGTATCTCGGCGGCGGACCGGGCCCGCACCGTCCGCACGCTGGTCGACTCCGCCACCGAGCCGTACGAGATCGTCCGGCCCGGGCACGTGTTCCCGCTCCGCTACGCCGAGGGCGGCGTGCTCCGGCGGCCCGGGCACACCGAGGCGGCGGTCGACCTGGCCCGGCTGGCCGGGCTGACCCCGGCGGGCGTGGTCGCCGAGATCTTCAACGACGATGGCACGATGGCCCGGCTGCCCCAGCTCCGCGCGTTCGCCGACGAGCACGGGCTGGCGCTGATTTCCATCGCGCAGCTCATCGAGTACCGGCGGCACACCGAGCGGATGGTCCGCCGGGTGGTAGAGACCAGGCTGCCGAACGCCCACGGCAACTGGCGGGCGCTTGGCTACCTGAACTCGATGGACGGGACCGAACACCTGGTCCTGGTGCTCGGTGACCTCGGCGATGGCGCCGACATCCTGGTCCGGGCGCATTCCGAGTGCCTGACTGGCGACGCGTTCGGCTCCCGGCGGTGTGATTGCGGGGCGCAACTCGAGGCGTCGATGGAGGCCATCGCGGCCGAGGGCCGTGGCGTGGTGCTGTACCTGCGCGGTCACGAGGGCCGGGGGATCGGGCTGCTCAGCAAGCTGCGCGCCTACCAGCTGCAGGACGCGGGCGCGGACACGGTGGACGCCAACCTGGAGCTGGGGCTGCCCGCCGATGCCCGGGAGTACTCCACCGGCACGCAGATCCTGGCCGATCTCGGGGTGCGCTCGATGCGGCTGCTCACCAACAACCCAGCCAAGGTCAGCGGGCTGACCGGGTTCGGCATCAAGGTGACCGGCCGGGTCGCCCTGCCCACCGCGGCCACCCCGGAAAACCTGCGCTACCTCACGGTGAAACGGGACCGGCTCGGGCACCAGATCGATGGGCTGCCGACCGCGCTGAACGGGGACGCGCACGTGCCGGACGGCCTGGCGGAAGCCCGATGAGCGGGGCGGGCCGGCCGGCCGCGGGCGCGGTGGACGCGGCCGGGCTCAGCCTGGCCATCGCGGCCACCAAGTGGCACGCCGAGATCACCGACAGCCTGGCCGACCGGGCCGTGGCCGCGGCCAAGGAGTGCGGCATCGACGATCCGCTGCTGGTCCGGGTGCCGGGCGCGGTCGAGCTGCCGGTGGTGGCGGCCGAGCTGGCCCGCAGCCACGACGCGGTGGTCTGCCTGGGCGCGGTGATCCGCGGCGGCACCCCGCACTTCGAGTACGTCTGCGACGCGGTGACGTACGGCCTGGCCCGGGTCGCGCTGGACTCCGGGCGGCCGGTTGGCAACGGGGTACTCACCTGTGACACCCTGGAGCAGGCCCGCGACCGGAGCGGGCAGGACGGCAGCGCCGAGGACAAGGGATGGGAGGCGGTCGTGGCCGCGCTGGAGACCGCACTCGTGCTCCACACCCTGCGGAGCAGGGAAAATGAGCAGAGCCTGCGGAGCAGGGACAGTGGCCAGGACCGACATTGACCCGGCGTTAGTTCCACTAGCCGGGTCAATAGCGTTATGCATGAAAGGGTTTCTGCTGTGCTCTCCCTGGTCCTGCCCAAGGGCTCGCTGGAAAAGGCCACGCTTGAGCTGTTCGACGCGGCCGACCTGACCGTCCGCCGGAGTTCGGACCGCGACTATCACGCGTCCATCGAGGACCCGCGGATCGAGCGGGTGCGCTTCCTGCGCCCGCAGGAGATCCCGTCCTACATCGAGCGCGGCCTGTTCGACCTGGGCATCACCGGCCGGGACTGGATCACCGAGACCGGCGCGTCGGTCGCCTCGCTCGGCGAGCTGCACTACTCCAAAGCCACCTCGCAGCCGATCCGGGTGGTGCTGGCCGTGCCGCAGGGCGCGCCCTGGCAGTCGGTCACCGACCTGCCCGAAGGGGTGCGCATCTCCACCGAGCTGCCCGCGCTGACCGCGCGGTACCTGGACGCGCACGGGGTCAAGGCGATGGTCATCCCGTCGCACGGCGCCACCGAGGCCAAGGTGCCGGACATCGTGGACGCCATCGTGGACCTGACCGAGACCGGCTCCTCGCTGCGCCGCAACGGGCTGCGCATCCTGGACACGCTGCTGACCAGCTACACCGAGCTGATCGCGAACACCGACGCGTATGCGGACGAGGGCAAGCGGAGCGCGATGGAGGACATCATGCTGCTGCTGTCCGGGGCTATCCGGGCGCGCGGCAACGTGCTGCTCAAGCTCAACGTGCCGGCCGAGCGGCTGGACGAGGTGACCGCGATGCTGCCCGCGCTGACCTCGCCGACGATCACCACGCTGGCCCGCGGCGGGATGAACGCGGTGGAGACCGTGGTGCCCAAGCGCGGCGTCAACACGCTGATCCCCACGCTGCGCGCGGCCGGCGCCCGGGACATCCTGGAGATCCCGATCTCCAAGATCGTCGAGTAGCGCCCGCCGGATCAGGCCCCGTCGGCGGGGTCGGGCCAGGCCAGCACCGGGCCGCGGGCGCGCAGCATGACCGGCGCGCCGAGGGGCAGCGCGTCACCGCCCAGGGTGCGCACGATCAGCCGCGGGACGGCCGGGTCCGGCGGGGCTTCCGGTGACATGGTTTCTGGCGCCACCGTCACGACGGCGTCGTGCCCGTGGTAGCCGTAGCCGGTGACCCGGGCGGCCACCGCGCCGTCCAGTTCGTCCGTGCCCGGCAGCAGTTCCACCTGCTCCGGGCGGATCAGCACGGTGGCCGGGCAGTGGGTGGTGGCCGACGGGCCGGCCTGCGTCACCGGCAGCTTGCCGAACAGCGTCTGCACCGAGGAGCCGTTGAGCTGGCCCGGGATGAGGTTCGCGTCGCCGATGAACCGGGCCATGTCCGCGTCCACCGGGCTGGCGTAGAGCTGCTGCGGCGCGGCGCACTGGGCGATCCGGCCGTGCCGCAGCACAGCCACCCGGTCCGCGGTGGACAGCGCCTCGTCCTGGTCGTGGGTGACCAGCACCGTGGTCGCGCCCGCCTCGGTGAGCAGCCGCTGCACGTCGGCCCGGACGCTGGCCCGCAGGTGCGCGTCCAGCGACGCGAACGGCTCGTCGAGCAGCACGACCGCGGGCTGGATGGCCAGCGCCCGGGCCAGCGCGACCCGCTGCTGCTGGCCGCCGGACAGCTGGTGCGGGTAGCGCTTCGCGAACCCGGCCAGGCCGACCGCGTCCAGCAGGTCGGCGGCCCGCTGGCCGGCCCGGCCCGGGCGGTGCCGTTCCTTGCGGCTCAGCCCGAACGCGATGTTGGCCGCGACCGTGAGATGCGGGAACAGGCTGCCTTCCTGCGGGACGTAACCGATGCGGCGGCGTTCCGGCGGCAGGAACGTGCCCGGCCCGTCGGCGGTGGCCGCGCCGATCCGGACGGTGCCCGCGTCGGCCCGCTCGAAGCCGGCCAGGATGCGCAGCAGCGTGGTCTTGCCGCTGCCGGACGGGCCCAGGATCGCGGTCAGCGAGCCCGCAGGCACGTCCAGGTCGAGACCGTCCAGCACCTGGTGCTGGCCGAATGCCTTAGCCAGCCCGGTGACGGCCAGCTCGGTCATGTCGCCATCCTCGGATCCGCCGAACGGTTGAAGAACCGGCCGAGCACGATGCTCGGCAGCGTCGCTACCGCGATCATCACCAGGGCGAACGGGGCGGCCTGCGCATAGGACAGGTTCGTCTCGTAGGCCCAGAACTGAGTGGCCAGGGTCTGCACGCCGATCGGGATCAGGATAAGGGTCGCGGTCAGCTCGGTGATCACCGACAGGAACACCAGGCAGAACGCGGCGGCCAGGCCGGGCCCGGTGAGCCGCAGGGTGACCCGCAGGGCCACCGCCAGCCGGGTCTGGCCCAGTGACCGGGCCACTTCGTCCAGGCTGACCGGCGCGCGGGCCAGCGACGCCTTGACGCCGACCAGGGCCAGCGGGAAGAACATGATGGCGTAGGCCAGGATCAGCAGCGGCCCGGTCTGGTAGGCGAAGCCGCCCAGGTAGCGCTGGGTGAAGTAGGACAGGGCCAGCGCGATGACCACGCCCGGGATGGCCAGCACCAGGTAGGTGCTGCGTTCCAGCAGGCGGCGGGCCAGGCCGCCGGGATGGCGGATCGCGAGCAGCGCCACCGGCAGCGCCAGCAGCGTGGCCAGCAGCCCAGCCAGCGCGCCGTACAGCGCGGTGTAACCCGCCGCGGTGAGCAGCGGGACGCCGGTCAGCGACGGCCGGATGCCGCTGGTCATCCAGTACACGCTGGCCGCGACCGGCACGCCCAGGGCCAGGCCGGTGAGCAGCACGAAGCCGGCCAGCACCGGGAGGCGGGCCCGGCCGAGGCGCTGCGGCGGCGCCACCCGCTGGGCCAGCGGGCCGGACCGGCTGACCCGGCCCCGGCCCCGGCTCAGCCCCTCGCCGGCCAGCACCACCAGGCTGAGCAGGACGAGCACCAGGGCCAGCGCGGACGCGGCGGGCAGGCTGAACGCGGCCCCGATCTCAGTGAAGATCTCGGTGGTGAACGTCTGATAGCCGACGATCTCGAACGCGCCGTACTCGGCCAGCAGCACCATCGCGACCAGCAGGCAGCCGCCCAGGATGGCGCCGCGGGCCTGGCCGATGGTGATGCGCAGGAACGTGCGCACCCGGCCGGTGCCCAGGCTGCGGGCCACCTCCTCCTGGCCCGGGTCGGCGCCGCGCAGGCTGGCCGCGACCGGCAGGTAGACCAGCGGGTAGACGGCCAGCGTCATCACCACCACCGCGCCGCGGAAGCCCTGGATCCACGTGGACAGCGACGCCCAGCCGAAGCTGACCACGAAGTCCGGGATGGCCAGCGGCACCACCACCAGCACGGCCCAGATCCGCCGGCCGGGCAGGTCGGTCCGCTCCACGCACCAGGCCGCGGCGGTGCCGATGACCGCGCACAGCGCGGTGACCACCACGGTGAGGCGGATCGTGTTCCACAGCAGGGTCGCGGTCAGCTCGCGGAAGATCAGCCGGGCATCCTCGCTGAGCCCGCTGCTGCTCGCCTCGATCAGCAGGAAGATCAGCGGCAGGGCGAGGATGGCCGCGATGACCGTGGCCACGGCGATGAGCCCGGCCGGCCTTCGGGGCCGGCGGGCCCGGGGGGCCGCGGTCCCAGCCGCCACGGCCGGCGCGGCCGGGGCAGCCGGCGCGGTCACAGCAAACCCGCCTGGCGGAGCAGCGAGATGGCGGCCGAGCCGTCGCCGAGCCCGGCCATCGTGATCGGGCTGGGCCGCAGCTCACGCAGCGGCGTTTCCGGCGCGGCGGTAGTCACGCCGGAAGCGATCGGGTACTCGTAGCTGAGCGAGTCGCGGCCGATGATCTCCTGCGCCTGCTTGCCGGCCAGGAACGCGACGAAGCGCTGCGCGGCGGCCTGATGCGTGGATGATTTCAGCACCGCGGCACCGGACACGTCGATCACGTACCCGGGATCGCGCGGCGCAAAATACGCGATCTTCGAGTGGGTGCTGGCCGCGCCGATCTCCGCGCGCATCCGGTACCAGTAGTACTCGTTGATGATGCCCAGCGCCGCCGAGCCGCGGTTGACCTGGCTGGTCAGCGTCTCGTTGTCCGGGTCGATGTGCCCGGCCGCGTTGGCCTTGATGGCCTGCAGCCAGCGGACGGTGGCCGCCCGGCCATGCGCGTGCAGCACCGAGGTGACGATCGGCTGGAAGTCGGTCTCGCCCGCGGCCAGCGCCAGCCTGCCCTTGTACTTGGGGTCGGCGAGCTGCATGACCGACGTGGGCAGCTGGCTCGCCTTGATCAGGCGGGGGTTGTAGATGAGCACGCTGACCCGGGCGGACACGCCCACCCAGTCGCCCTGCGGCGAGTTGTACCGGGACGGGGTCTTGCCCAGCGTGGACGTGTCCACCGCCGCCAGCAGGCCCTTGTCCTGCAGGAACTCCAGTGCGGGGGAGTTCTCGGTATAGATCACGTCGGCGGGCGAGCGGCTGTCCTCGGCCACGATCTGCTGGGCCAGCACGTCCTCGTCGTCGTTGCGGATCCGGACCGTGATGCCGGTCTGCTTCTCGAACGCGGCGACGAGCTTGTCGGTGGTCTGCGGGTGCTGACCGCTGTACAGGGTGATGGACTGGGCGCTGCTGCCGTTCGACGAGATCGACAGCGCGTTCCCGCAGCCGGCCAGCAGGCAGGCCGCGATGGCCAGCGCGGCCACGGTGATCAGTCGAGTGGTACTCCGTCGCCGTGCCGTCACCGGTCACCTTCCTGTCGCCTGGGACGTGCCTGCCTGAGCCGCTTAGGAAGCTTAGGCTAACCTAACTAATACCGGCCAGCCGGGCCGGCGCCAGGGGCACGTGATTCGGCTCACGCACCCCGTGGTCGTGGTGCGTGACCATGGCCCGTGATCACGGCCGTGGCGCTGGGCCGGAGCGTGAACGTACCCTGTGGTAGTGCCCCCGGAGCGCCCGCCAGGGCCGCGCAGGGCAGACTGCCCGGGGCTGGAGTTGCTACACGTGCCGAGGTGAACCGGTTGCGAGACATCCTGGACCCGATCGCGAAGTGGTGGGACACGGGCGAGGTGTTCGGCCTGGCCACCGTGGTCCGGACCTTCCGCAGCGCGCCACGGGAGCCGGGCGCCGCGATGGCGGTGTCGGGCGACGGTGAGGTGACCGGCAGCGTGTCCGGCGGCTGCGTCGAGGGCGCGGTGTACGAGGTGGCCCGGGAGGTCTGCGAGACCGGGCAGGCCGTGCTGGAAACCTATGGGGTCAGTGACAACGACGCGCTGGCCGTCGGGCTGACCTGCGGCGGGATCCTGCACGTGTTCGTGGAACCGGTCAGCCGGCAGTCCTTTCCCGAGCTGGGCGAGGTGACCGCGGCGATCCAGGCCGGCCAGCCGGTGGCGGTGGCCACCGTCATCGAGGGCCCGGGCCAGGTCGGCGCGCGCCGGGTGATCTGGGCCGCCGAGGACCGGGCCAGCGGCAGCCTGGGCGCCGGGGACCGGCTGGACCAGGCGGTGGACGACGACGCCCGCGGCATGCTGGCCCAGGGCCTGACCGGGGTGCGCCACTACGGCGAGCACGGCGAGCGGCGCCTCGACGAGCTGGCCGTGTTCGTGCACTCGTTCGCGCCGCCGCCGCGGATGCTGGTGTTCGGTGCCATCGACTTCGCCGCCGCCGTGGCCCGGGCGGGCAAGTTCCTCGGCTACCAGGTCACCGTGTGCGACGCGCGGCCCATCTTCGCCACCGCGGCCCGGTTCCCGGACGCCGACGAGGTGGTGGTGGACTGGCCGCACCGGTACCTGGCCAAGACGCCGGTCGACTCGCGCACGGTGATCTGCGTGCTCACCCACGATCCCAAGTTCGACGTGCCGGTCCTCGAAGTGGCGCTGCGCACCCCCGCCGGGTACATCGGCGCCATGGGCAGCCGCCGCACCCATGAGGACCGGCTGGACCGGCTGCGCGAGGCCGGGCTGACCGAGCAGGAGCTGGCCCGGCTGCGCTCGCCGATCGGGCTGGACCTGGGCGCCCGGACCCCGGAGGAGACCGCGGTCTCGGTCGCGGCCGAGCTCATCCAGCTCCGCTGGGGAGGCTCCGGCCAGCCGCTGACCCAGACCTCCGGCCGGATCCATCACACCGGCTGAAGTCCTGCTGATGGCCGGGCCAATAGCGGGGGTTTTGCTGGCGGCTGGGTCCGGGTCGCGGCTGGGCCAGCCGAAAGCCCTGGTCGAGCTGGGCGGGAGCCGGCTGGTCGACCGCGGTGTCGACCTGCTGCGGGCCGGCGGGGCCGGCCCGCTGGTCGTGGTCACCGGGGCGGCCCCGGTCAGCCTGCCCGGGGTCCGTACAGTGCATAACCCGGACTGGGCTAGCG
>DATCUG010000014.1:0-8217 GCA_036567525.1 Streptosporangiaceae bacterium
GCGACCCCGGCGTTCGGCGCGAAGCGGCGATCGGGGGGTCCAGGGGGTCGTCCCCCGGACTAGTGCTGCTCACGCCACGCGAACGCGAGCGGGGTCAGCGCGGTCAGGTCGATCGCGGGCTCGACCGTGGAGTAGGACTGCACGTTGTCCTGGAACACGGCCTTGTGCCCGTTGAACGCGGCATACGGCACGTCACCGGGACCGTTCGCGTTGCACGGGCGCATGTTCGGCACGGTGCCGGTCGCGGCGAACGAGTTCGGACCCTCCACGGCCGCGCCGGCCAGCACCGGCGGCGTCCCGTTGTGCGACCCGACCAGGTTGGTCACCTGGTGCTGCATGCAGTCCGGGAACACCGAGCCGTCGCCGACGATCAGCGACACGCCCCAGCCGTTGCTGCCCAGAATGTTGTCCAGCCAGTGCTGGGCCCAGCCGGCGTAGACCGGGTGGCCGGTCAGCGCGTCGTACTCGTCGGCCATCACGGCCAGCCCGGCGCCGTGCGTGGTGGTGTCGTACTGGTCCCAGGCGAACCCGAAGCGGAACGGGTCGCTGGCCGCGGTGTGGATGCCCTTCTCGATCTGGCCGCGCAGGTTGGCCAGCAACTGGGCCCGGGTCACGGCCAGCCCGCTGACGTGCTGGCCACGCAGCGCCAGATCCAGTTCGTAGTCGGCCAGCGCGCTCACGTCGTACAGGTTCAGCGTGTCGGACAGCGCCTGCTTGCTGCTGATCCAGGCGCTGGCCCAATGGCCGGCGTCACGCAGGTAGCCAGTATCCGGCTGGCCCGCCTCGCGCTGGGCGATGGCCAGTTCGGTGGCGCCCAGCATCATGTCGTCTTTCCAGCTCGCCTCCGGGTAGAAGTCGAACGGGATGGCCGTCATGAGCGGGCCGGTCCAGTGCGTGTTGGCCAGCGCGTACACCGTCTTCGCCTCGGTCAGGCAGCGGCCGGCATAGGACGGGTCGCTCTTGCGGAACACCTGGTAGCAGAGCGCGAAGTCGGCGGCCAGCCGGCCGGCCAGGTTCGGGCTGAGCTGCGCGCCCGGCCGGGCGGCCCGGAACACCGGCGGGTGCCGGATGTAGGAGTACCGCGGGTTCGTCCCCTGGTAGTGGTCGTCGGCCTGGGGCAGCCGCCAGATGTCGTGGTCGCCGAAGTAGTAGCTGTTGGCCTCGCCGGTGCCAACTTCGTAGTACAGCGTCCTGGTCTTCTGGTGCCACATCCGCTGCAGGAAGTCCATCCCGAACCGGGCTTCGCTGGTGAAGTCGGCGCTGGCCCCGGCGCCCATCTGCCGTGGGAAGGACGCGATGCCCTGCTCCAGGATGGCCTCGGTGTAGCTGGTCGTCTCGACAAAGTGCAGGTAGTCACCGGCGTCCCACCAGCCGCCGGTGGCATTGATCCGCACCCCGGTCGCGTACTTGGCCAGGCTGCCCTTGAAGGAGCCGTTCCCGTCCACCGGCGGGGTCCGGTAGGTCATCGCGCTGGCGTCGTTGAGGTGACCCGGCGCGGTGCGCAGCGCGGTGTGGATGAAGTCCGGGCCGTCCCGTTCGTTCTGGTAGAAGTACAGCGCGTTGGCCAGCGGCTTCGCGTAGAGCTGGGCGGCCGGCCCGACCGGGAACCAGGGCGAGGCGGCCGACGGGTCGTTGAGGATGCCGACCCGGTAGCGGCCGGGCGCGTGCACCCCGGAGAACCCAGCCCCCCACACCCAGCCGTACCGCTTGCTCCATGCGCCGAGGTCCGGCCGGGCCAGCCCGGACGCGGCCACCGTGCAGGACCCGGCCCGGACCACCACCCAGTGCAGCGCGTGGGCTGGCTTCGACTTGGTCATGATCTCGGCCTGCTTCACCGCGCCGGCCGGGTAGCCGACCTGATCCACCCGGATCGCGGCAGCGGGCGCACCGGCCGGCGTCCGGTGCGACCCGGTGGTCAGCACCGAGCTGGGGTTGGGCTCGTGGCAGATCTTCTGCACCGGTGACGACCCGCCGGCCGCAGCGGCGCCCGCGCTCACCGGACCGGCCACCATACCGAACGCCAGTACCAGGCTGGCCGAGGTCACGACGGCAAGCGGCCGCCCGGGCAGCCGGGCCAGGAGGAGACGTGCCCGGGAACCGGGACCGTGCAGGAGATCATCCATCGGCACAGGCTAGGCCCGGGATACCTGGCCCGACAATGCCCCCGTGTTTGGAGATTGAGTGCGGGAGATTTTCGCCTGCCGGCTACTCGCGCGCGACGACCTGGAACGTGGCCAGGCTGGGATCGGCCGCGTAGGCGATCCGGCCGCCGTCGGCCACGGTCGCGCGCAGCGCGTCGAGCGCCGCCGCCGTGATCACCTCGCCCGGGGCGAGTACCGGGACACCCGGTGGATACGGCGCCACCAGTTCGGCCGAGACCTGGCCGACGGCCGCGGGTGCAGCTAGCGTTCGGTGCGGCAAAAAGAATGCCTCGCGGGGCGGGATGGCCGGCTCCGGCGTGACCAGCCAAGCCGCCGCGGACAGGGGCCGCCGGGGTTGGCCGCGGTGCCGCCGCACCGCGGCCAGCAGGGCGTCGGTGAAGCGGGTCACGGTGTGCTCGTCGTCGGCCAGCGTCACGATCGGCACGATCGTGTCCCGGTCAGCCATCTCCACCGGCATCCCGGCCGCGATCAGGTCCGCCTCGACCGCGTTCCCGTGCGCGCCGGTGCCGGCCAGCAGCACTACCAGCTTGGCCGGCTCGACGCCGGGCCCGTCCAGCACGTCCAGGCCGGGTTCGACGCGGAGCCGCTGCTTGGCCGTGGCCACCACGCGGAGCAGCCGGCCGCACAGGTCGGCGCCGTCCCGGGCCAGCAGCGCCCGGGCCGCGTCGATGCTGGCCATGATGGCGCCCGCCGGGCTGGTCGTGTGGGTGGCCTCGAACGCCCGGTTCAGCCGGTCGGCGTCCAGCCGGCCGTGGCCCGCCTGGCTGGTGCGCGCCAGCACCAGCGCGCCCTGGGTATACGCGGGCAGTGCCTTGTGCGCGCTGGTCACCATGCCGTCGGCGCCCGCGGCCAGCGCGTGCGGCGGCAGGTCCGGGTGAAAGCCGAGATGCGCGGCCCAGGCCGCGTCCACCAGCAGCGGCACCCCGGCCTGGTGCGCCGCGGCCGCGTGCCCGGCCAGGTCACCGGTGGTGCCGACGTAGGACGGGTCGCCGAGGAACACCGCGCAGGCGTCCGGGTGGGTGGTCAGCGCGGCCTGGACCGCGGCCACCGGGACCGGCCCGGGCAGCCCGGTGGCCGGGTCCACCTCGGGCAGCACCCAGACCGGGTCCAGGCCGGCCAGCACGATGCCGAGCAGCAGCGACCGGTGCAGCGCCCGGGTGACCACGATCGGCTGCCCGGGCTGGCCGGCCGCCAGGGCCAGCGCCTGGTTGCCGTGCGTCGAGCCGGCCACCGAGAACCGGCACCAGTCCGCGCCCCACAGCTGCGCGGCCCGCCGCTCCCCGTCGGCCAGCAGGTGATCGGCGTGCTTGATGCTGTCCAGCCCGCCGTACAGCGGCGCGTCGCCCGCGGTGACCGCGCCGGTCAGATCGGTCCGCTGCTTGTGCCCGGGCACGCTCATGGGGGTCAGCTGACCGGCCTGGGCCTGCGCGGTGACCTGCAGCCAGGCGTCCAGCAGCGGCGCCTCGCCGCGCAGCTTACGTGGGTCCCTGCTCTCGTCCGTGCCGGTCACCCTACGCTGCCGGGGCCGGGGTGCCGGGCGCGGCCGGGGTGCCGGGCTGATGCCGGTAGAACTCGACGTGCTCCGGCGGCAGCGGGGTGTTGCCCAGGATCAGGTCGGCCGCCTTCTCCGCGGTCATCATCACCGGCGCGTAGATGTTGCCGTTAGTGATGTACGGCATCACCGAGGCGTCCACAATGCGCAGCCCGTCCAGGCCGTGCACCCGCATGCTGGCCGGGTCGACCACCGACATGTTGCCGGTGCCCATCTTGCAGGTGCACGACGGGTGCAGCGCGGTCTCCGCGTCCCGGCGCACCCAGTCCAGGATCTGCTCGTCGGTCGACACGTCCGGGCCGGGCGACAGCTCGCCCGCGTTGAACTCGTCGAACGCGGGCTGGTTCAGGATGTTCCGGCTGATCCGGATGGCCTCGCCCCACTCCTTGCGGTCGGTGGGCGTGGACAGGTAGTTGAACCGGAGCGCCGGGTGCACCTCGGGGTCGCGGGATACGATCCGCACCGTGCCGCGTGAGTCGGAGTACATCGGGCCGATGTGCACCTGGTAGCCGTGGCCGCCCGCGGGTGACGAGCCGTCGTAGCGGATCGCGATCGGCAGGAAGTGGTACATCAGGTTCGGGTAGGCCACCTCGTCGTTGCTGCGGATGAATCCGCCGCCCTCGAAGTGGTTGGTCGAGCCGGGGCCGCTGCGCAGGAACAGCCACTTCGCGCCGACCATGGGCCGGTTGCGCAGCTTCAGCGCCGGGGCCACCGAGACCGGGAGCTTGGACCCGTACTGCACGTACACCTCGAGGTGGTCCTGCAGGTTCTCACCGACCCCGGGCAGGTCGGCCACGACGTGGATGCCCAGCCCGCGGAGCAGGTCCGCGCCGCCCACCCCGGACAGCTGCAGCAGTTGCGGGGTGTTGATGGCGCCGCCGCACAGGATGATCTCGTCGCCGCGGACCAGCCGGGACGGGCTCCCCCCGCCACGGCGGACCACGCTGGTGACTTCACCCTGCCGGTACTCCACGCCGACCGCCCGGCGGCCCTCAAAAATGATCTTGGTGACGAAGGCCCGGGTGGTCACGTCCAGGTTGCGCCGGTTGCGCACCGGGTGCAGGTAGGCGCGCGCCGCGCTCAGCCGCCGGCCACGGGAGATGTTCCGGTCGAACGCCGCGAAACCCTCCTGCCGGTACCCGTTCACGTCCGTGGTCAGCGGGTAGCCGGCCTGCTGCACCGCCTTGAACCAGGCCTGGAACAGCGGGCTGGTGGCCGGGCCGCGCTCCAGGATCAGCGGGCCGTCGCCGCCGCGGAACTCATCCGCCCCGGCCAGGCACGTCTCCATCTTCTTGAAGTACGGCAGGCAGTGCGCGTAGTCCCAGTCGGCCATGCCGGGGTCGGCCGCCCAGCGCTCGTAGTCCAGCGGGTTGCCGCGCTGGAAGATCATGCCGTTGATGCTGCTGGAACCGCCGAGCACCTTGCCCCGGGCGTGGTAGATGCTGCGCCCGTTCAGCCCGGGCTCCGGTTCGCTGCGGTAGCACCAGTCGTAGAACCGGTTGCCGATCGGGAACGTCAGCGCGGCCGGCATGTGGATGTACACGTCCCACGGATAGTCCGGGCGGCCCGCTTCGAGCACGAGCACCCGGGTCCGCGGGTCGGCGGACAGCCGGTTGGCGAGGGCACTGCCGGCGCTGCCGCCGCCGACGATGATGAAGTCGTACTCAGCTGGAGCCATCAGCCCTCCTCCGGGCGCCCGCATCCCACCGGCGGGCAGATTCGTACAATAACGGGATCTACCTGCGGCTGGCCTGCGCGATCCGGGGGGATGCCGCGGCCAGGCCGGCCAGACACCGGGGGGTGTGTCATGTTTCTGCAGATAATCCAGGGCCGGATCGGCGACGCCGACGCGGCCCGGCAGGCCATGGAGCGCTGGGAGCGCGACCTGGAGCCGGGCGCGGTGGGCTGGCTCGGCGGCACGTACGGGATCACCGACGACGGGATGATGGTGGCCGTGGTGCGGTTCGAGTCCAAGGAGGCGGCCGAGCGGAACAGCGCCCGGCCGGAGCAGGCGGCCTGGTGGGAGGAGATGGAACGCTGCTTCGACGGCCCGATCACGTTCCACGACTGCGACGACGTCATGCTGCTGCTCAGCGGCGGTTCGGACCAGGCCGGTTTCGTCCAGGTCATCCAGGGCCGGGTGCGCGACCGGGACCGGCTGCACGCGCTGGCCGCCCAGTCCGGTGACATGATCGCCAAGGTCCGGCCGGACGTGATCGGGGCCACCTTCGCCATCGACGACTCGGGGTTCTTCACCGAGACCGTCGCGTTCACCTCGGAGCAGCAGGCCCGCGCGGCTGAGCAGCAGGAGATGCCCGCTGATGCGGCCCGGCTGCTGGAGGAGGAGATGTCGCTGCTGGATGACGTCCGGTTCCTGGATCTGCACCAGCCCTGGTTCGCCTCCCGGCACTGACCGCCTAGGCGCCCGAGGGGCCCGGGGGCCCGGGCCGCCTGGAATGCCGGCGCCGCCCGGGCGCGGGCCAGCCGGGCGGCCGGGCTACCCTGCCCAGGTGGTGATGCCCGAGCACGAACCCTCCTCCGGCCAGGCCGGCCAGGCCGGCCAGGCCAGTCAGGCTAGCCAGCCCCGGCAGGCCGGTCAGCCCCCGCACCCCGGCGCGCAGGCCTACCGGCAGGCCCGCTTCCGGCTGCCGCCCGGCGGCACCGAACTGCTGCTGATCCGCCACGGCGAGTCTGAGGCCGCCTACCTGGAAGAACCATTCCCGCTGGCCGATGGCCATGCCGACCCGCAACTGGCGGCGGACGGCTGGGCCCAGGCCGAGCTGGTCGCGGAGCGGCTGGCCAAGACCAGGATCGACGCGATCTACGTGACCACGCTGCGCCGCACCGCGCAGACCGCGGCGCCGCTGGCCCACCGGCTCGGCCTGACCCCGCAGGTGGAGCCGGACCTGCGCGAGGTCAACCTGGGTGAGTGGGAGGCTGGGCTGTTCCGCAAGAAGGTCGCGGAGAACCATCCGCTGGCCGAGCGGATGTGGGCTGAGGAACGCTGGGATGTCATCCCCGGCGCCGAGCCCGCCGCGGCGTTCGCCGCCCGGGTCGGCGGCGCGATCCGGCGGATCGCCGCCGCCCATCCGGACCAGCGGGTGGCGGCGGTGGTGCACGGCGGGGTGATCGGCCAGGCGCTGGCGCTGGCCACCGGATCCCGCCCGTTCGCGTTCCTCGGCGCGGACAACGGGTCCATTTCCCGGCTGGTCATCACGCCGCAGCGGTGGATCCTCCGCGGCTTCAACGACACCACCCACCTGGAGCCCGGCTACACCCCTTAGCCAGCTGCGGCGGCACCCCCAGCACCGGCGGCCCCCGCAGCACCCCCGGCACCCGCAGCACCGGCGGCACCGGCGGCACCGGCGGCACCGGCCGATAGCGCGGCCTTGCCGCGCACCACGTGGTTGACCAGTTCGCCGATCTCGGCGATGGCGATGCGGATCTCGTCGCCCGGGCGCAGCGTGAACGGCAGGTCCGGGACCAGGCTGGTCCCGGTGGACAGCAGCACGCCCGCCGGGAACTCGTCCTCGCGGAACAGGAACCGGGCCAGCTCGGCCACGGTCCGGCGCAGCCCCCGGGTGCTGGTCTGCCCGGTCCAGGCGGCGGCCCCGTCCCGGCTGATCGTCATCTCCATGCTCAGGTTGTGCGGGTCGGGCACCTCCCAGGCGGGCCGGATCCACGGCCCGGCCGCGCAGCCGCCCAGGTAGATCTTGGCCTGCGGCAGGTACAGCGGGTTCTCCCCCTCGATCGAGCGGGAACTCAGGTCGTTGCAGATGGTGTAACCGACCGGCTCGCCCGCCGCGTTCAGCACCGCGGCCAGTTCCGGCTCGGGCACGTTGATCTCCGAGTCGGCCCGCACGCTGACCGGGGCGCCCGGCCCGGCCACCCGCCAGGCGGCCGACTTGAAGAACAGCTCCGGCCGGGGCGCGTCGTACACCTTGTCGTAGATGTCGGCCGAGTCCAGGCTCTCCTGCACCCGCGCGCTCCTGGACCGCTCGTAGGTGACCCCGGCCGCCCACACCTCGGTCCGGCCGTCCAGCGGCGCGAGCAAGCTGGCCGGGTCGAACCGCTCCGGCTCGAACGGCGGGTCTCCGGCCGCCTGGCCGGTGCACAGCTCACGTACCGCCAGCACCGGCAGGGCCAGCAGGTCTGCCATGGTGCCGATTCCGGGCAGTCCCCTGACCTGGCCGTCTTCCAGCACGCCGACTCGCGGCGCGCCACCGGCAGCGCGGAACCTGATCAGCTGCACCTGCGGCCTCCCTCCGCCAGCCCTGGGCCGCTCCCGGCCCGGCGGCCAGCGTACGGCCTGCCCCGGCCCTAGTGGCTACGGGGGCCAGGCGGCGGCCCGGCCGCACTGCCCGGTGCCGGGTCTGGCTCGCTGCCGGGTGCCGGGTCTGGCTCGGTGCCCGGCACGCCGTCTGCCGCGCTGCCCGTCCCGCCGCCCGGCTCCGGGCCCGGCCCGCCACCCGGCTCCAATCCCGGCCCGGCGCGCGCCGCCCG
>DATCUG010000015.1:0-9819 GCA_036567525.1 Streptosporangiaceae bacterium
CAGGTCCGGGGTGGACAGCAGCAGCTTGCACAACGCCACCCGCCGCCGCTCGCCGCCGGACAGCGTGGTCACGTCCGCGTCCGGGGGCGGGCAGCGCAGCGCGTCCATCGCCTGCTCGAGCTGGCTGTCCAGGTCCCAGGCATCCCGGCGGTCGAGTTCCTCCTGGAGCCCGCCCATCTCCTCCAGCAACGCATCGGAGTAGTCGGTCGCCATCTGCTCGGCGATCGCGTTGTACCGGTCGAGCAGGCCCTTGGTCTCCGCGACGCCCTCCTGGACGTTTTCCAGCACGGTCTTGCTCGCGTCAAGCTGCGGCTCCTGGCTGAGCAGCCCGACCGTGAAGCCGGGGAACAGCCGTGCGTCGCCGTTGGACGGCTGCTCCAGGCCGGCCATCATCTTCAGCAACGTGGACTTGCCCGCGCCGTTCGGGCCCACCACGCCGATCTTGGCCCCGGGGAAGAACGCCAGCGTCACATCGTCAAGGAGCACCTTGTCGCCCTTGACCAGCCGGGCGGCATGCATTTGATAGATAAATTCAGGCATGGTTCAAGGTTAGGGGCAGCGGTGCCGAGGGTCGGACGGGCATGCGCCCAGCGGCAGCGTGCACACCCGGTCCCGGCCGCCCTGCTTGGCCCGGTACAGCGCGGCGTCCGCCGCGGCCAGCAGCTCGAACAGCTCGTTGCCGTCCCGGCCGAGCGCGGCCACCCCGATCGACACGGTGACCGTGGCCTCGGCACCCAGCGACGGGATGGCGCTGGCCCGGACCCGCTCCCGGAGCCGTTCCGCGATCCAGCACGCCTGCGCCTGGCTGGCCCCGGGCAGCAGCGCGACGAACTCCTCGCCGCCGAACCGGCCCAGCACGTCGCCCGCCCGCACGTGGCTGATCAGGGTGCTGGCCGTCGCGGCCAGCAGGTCGTCCCCGGCCAGGTGGCCGTAGCGGTCGTTGACCCGCTTGAAGTGGTCGATGTCCACCAGCAGGACGGCCGCGGGCACCCCGGCCCGCCGGGCCCGGCGCACCCAGCCGTCCGCCTCCCGCTGCCAGGCGGCGAAGTTGAGCAGCCCGGTCTTGGCGTCGGTCCGGGCCGCCGCGCGCAGTTGCTGGTGCAGCAGGCTGCGCTGCAGCAGGATCACCGGCGGCAGCGCGACGGCGAGCAGCACCGGGTTCAGCGCGCAGGCGATGGTGACCAGCAGCCCGGCGCACAGCCCGGCCAGGCCGATCAGCACGCCCTCGGAATCCCAGCCGGACCGCAGCCGGGGCGCACCGGCAGCCAGCCCGGCCAGCCCGGCTGGCCCGGACTGCGCGGCTCGCCCGGCGATGCCCACCAGCACGCCGTTGACCAGCACGAACAAGCCCGCGCAGCCAGCCGCCGCGGCCATCGTCCCCGGGTTCAGCGGCCAGTGCCCGTGCGCGTGCACCTGCTGGAACAGGGCCGAGCTGGCCGCGCCGGCCAGGCCCAGCGACGAGGCCGTGAACGCCCGCCAGTACAGCGGTCCCTGCCTGGCCCGCCAGTGCGCGAAGCCGCCGATCAGGGCCGGCCCGGCCAGCGCGCAGGCCGGCGGGAGCAGCAGCGCGGCAGGCAGCCACCACGCGGTCAGCAGGTCCCGGGGGCCAGGCTGCGGCACGCCCCAGCGCCGGGTGGCCTCGACACAGGCCGCCGCGCAGCCGAGGAACGTGGCGAACAGGGCGAGCTGGCCGGGCCGCAGCCGGGTGTCGCTGAGCCGCCAGCCGGTCAGCGCCAGTTCGGCGGCGATCACCGTGAGCAGGTATGCGGTCAGCCGCGGCCGGCCGGGCAGGCGTTCCCCGGACCACGGTGCTTCGGTACGGGAGCCCGGAGGGTGTCCGGGATCAGCGTGCATCGTGCCTTGGGCTGCCGACATGCCACCTGTCCATGACCGCCGCAGGCGGGCCCCTGGTGCCCCGCCCCGGTCACATTCCGTATTCGAGAAGCGGCCGAGGTATAACGCTGGGTAACAGCGTAGAGGCATGGGGCCCGCCAGGCGGCGCTTTCCGCGGATCCCGCTCAGAATGGCGTCGCGGCTGCCACGGCCTCGCCATCTGGCCCGGGTTCGGCCAGATCCGCCACCGCCGGCGGCCCGGCGTCGTCGTCCGGCCCGTCCGGCGCCTCCTCCCCGGCCAGCGTGGCCACGGCGTCCTCGGCGAACATCCCGGCCGGTGGCGCACCCTCGTCCTCGTGCGCAGCCGGGGCTTCGCCAGCAGCCGGCTCGCCGGGCGGGGCCGGCTCGCCGGGCGGGGCCACGCTGGCCGCCCGCTCCAGCGCCGTCTCCCCCGTCGCCCGGTGGGCGCGCCGGAAGTTCGCCACTCCCCGGTTCAGGTCATGCCCGATCGAGCTGGCCTCGACCTCCACCGCCACCCGCTTGGCCCCGTCCTTGTCGGTGTACGGCCGGACCTGCAGCTTCCCCTTGACCAGCACCGGATCGCCCTTGCGCACACACGTTGCGACGTTGTCGGCCAGCCCTCGCCAGCAGAACACCGTCACGAACGACGTGCCGCCGTCCGACCACTCGCCGCTGTCCCGGTCCATCCGGCGCGGCGTGTAGCCGACCCGGAGCGACGTGTACGAATAGCCGTTGTGTGTCGTGCGGAACTTCGGTTCGCGGGCCACATAACCCGCCAGGACCACCTGCGCCTCGTTCATCACGAACCGTCCCATCATCCTGGGATCTCCCGGCGGCCCCGGGGGCGCGCCGGCCGGCGGCCCGGTGCCGCCGGTGACTCCACGATCACCGGCTGAGCCGGGCCGCCCCAGATCGAACGCGGTTCTGTGGATGCGGCCGCTCATCCGGCCAGGCTGTGCATAACCGGGCCCAGATTGGCGGTACCCAATGCGACAATGTTGGGCTTTCTTGCGCTCTGCTTCCTAGCGCCTCCGGGGGCGCTATACCCGCCTCCTTCCCTCGTCGCTCGGTCGCTCGTTCCTCGCTCCCTCGCTCCTCAGTCCAGTCGGCGGCGCGCCCCCTTTGGCGCGGCGACTTCCCCTCCTCACTCGTTCCTCGCTCGTCAGTCCAGTCGGCAGCCCCCTTGGCGCGGGTTAGGCTGCGACGAGCTCGGACGGCTCGGCGATCACGTCGACCAGGGCCCCGTTCCGCATCACGGTGATCGCCATCGGGCGGCCGATCGCCTCGGCGAACATCAGCCGCTGCAGGTCCTGGGCCGTGCTCACCGGGTTGCCACCCGCGCTGACCAGCAGGTCACCGGCGCGCAGCCCGGCCCGGTCGGCCGGCCCGCCGGATACCACCTCGACCACCCGCAGGCCGGTGGGCCGGCCCACCCGTTCGGCCAGCACCGCCGGGAGCGGCGCGGGCGCGCTGACCAGGCCCAGGTAGGCCCGCCTGACCCGGCCGTGCCGCATCAGCGCCGAGATGATCCGCCGGGTGGTGGCGTTGACCGGGACGGCCAGGCCCACACCCAGGCCGGCCACCGCGGTGTTGATGCCGACCACCCGGGCGCGCGAGTCGGCCAGCGCGCCGCCTGAGTTTCCCGGGTTGAGCGCCGCGTCGGTCTGGATCACGTCCTCGACCAGGCGGGCCGCGGTGCCGCTGCGGGTCGGCAGCGACCGGCCCAGCGCGCTGACCACGCCCGCGGTCACCGAGCCGGCCAGGCCGAGCGGGTTGCCCACGGCCACCACCAGCTGGCCCACCACGAGGTCATCCGCCTCGCCCAGCACGGCGGGCGGCGGCGTCTGCCCAGCGGTGCGCAGCACGGCCAGGTCCGACAGCGGGTCCGCGCCGACCACCCGGAACGGGCTGGTGGACCCATCGGAGAACGCCGCGGTGCCCGCGCTGGCGCTGCCCACCACATGGGCGTTAGTCAGCAGGAATCCGTCTCCGGTGAACACCACGGCCGAGCCGAGGCTTTCGCCCTGCCGGCCCGTCCTGGGCACCCGGAGGCTGGCCACCTTGCCGGTGAGCTCGGCTGCCACCCCCGCCACGATCTGCGAGTAGGCGTCGAGCGGCTGCGGATCGGTCATGCTCTCTGCCTCACCAACTCATTCACCAATTACATGATTACACCAATTGATGAAAGAGCCAACGCCGCCCGCCCGGGCCCTCTTCCCCCAGCGTTACGCCCGCAGCGGACACCCGCTGCCACCCGGCCGCGGTCAAGCCAGGCGACTGTGTGCCGAAACCGTCGCTGGAACAGCAGTTCGAGCACACATTCGGGGTGTTGCCCGCGGGGGGTGCTCACCGGCCCGGTACTGGTCTGACCAGAGAGCGGCGGGTTACTGGCGGGCGGTGCGGAGGGCGGTGCAGAAGCGGCCGTACTCGGACAGCTCCTGCTTGACCGGGACCAGCACGTACTGCTCAGCAATCTGCTCCATGGCCGCGCGCATCTGCTGCTCGATCTGGCTGCGCTCGCGTATCGCGGCCGAATTGACCACGCTCATGCAGCCCTGGGCAGTCAGCCAGCCCAGGGTGAGAATGGCGGCGATCAGCAGGATCACCCAGGGCAGCAGGGCGGCGTCGCTGAAGATGGCCACCGCGTGCCGGGTGGCGTGGAAGACGCCGATCACCACCAGGGCGGCCACCCAGGCCAGGCCGGTCACCGCGCAGCCGAGCAGCAGCCCCTGCCAGACGGCCACCATCCGCCACCACGGCTCCACGCTGTTCTCGGCGGGCAGCGTGTCGCCGATCACGGCGCCGAGCGCGCCGGGGATCTCGTCGCGCCGGGACCGGGCCGCCGCGCGCACCGTCTGCGACCACGGCTTCGGCAGCGTGGGGCCGATCTGGTCGCCGAGCACGGTCAGCGCGTTGTCGATCTCGGCCTGCTGCGCGCCGGCCGGCCCGGCGGACACGCCGCGCAGTTCTTCCCACAGGTTGCCGAGCCGGAGCTTGCGCACCGGGTCGCGACCCAGCGCCCGGTCCACCAGCCAGGACACCGGCCAGCCCACGTAGTCGATGGCGCGCAGCTCGCGGGCGCTCTGCAGCGCCTGGCCGACACCCGCCGCCCCGGCCGCCCGGCCGAACGCTTCGGCCAGCGTGGCCAGGCTGTTCGCCGGCACCTCGGAGAAGTCATCGTCCTCGCTGGCGCCCCCGCCTTCCCCGGCGTACGGCAGGAACCGCACCGCCATCACATCCAGGTCGGCCGAGATCCGGTTGCTGGCCGCCTGCCGCTCGGCCACCGTGCGGGCCAGCAGCTTGCGCAGCTCGTCCACGCCAGCGCCGGTCCGGGCCGAGGTGACCAGCACCTGGGCGTCATGCAGGCCCTCGGAGTCGAGCAGCCGGACCAGGTCGGCCTGGCAGTCTTCCACCTGCTCGGCGGTGAGCAGGTCCGACTGGTTGAGCACCACCGCGATGACCGAGGAGTGGCCGGCCAGCGGGGTGAGGTAGCGGCTGTGCACGGCCGCGTCCGCGTACTTCTGCGGATCCAGCACCCAGACCATCAGGTCAGCCACGCCGACCAGGCGGTTCGTCTCGTCCGAGGCGGACGCCGCCACCGAGTCGTGGTCCGGCAGGTCGATCAGGATCAGGCCGCGCAGCGACTCTTCACCCTCGCCCAGCGCGCTGGACCGCGCGTACCGGTTCCGCGACGGGATGCGCAGCCATTCCAGCAGCTGGGCGGCGCCGTCCATGCCCCACACGCAGGCGTGCGGGTCCTTGGTGAACGGCCGGATCACGCCGACGGCCGAGAAATCGGCCCCGGCCAGCCGGTTGAACAGCGAGGACTTGCCGCTTCCGGTGCCGCCGGCCAGCACGGCCACGGTGTGGTTGGCGGACATCCGGAGCCGCTCCCCGGCCCGGCCCACCAGCTGCTCCGCGTCGCTGAGCAGGGCCGGGCTGAAGCCATCCGGGCCGCTCCGGGCCGAGCCGATCTGGATCACCCGGGCCAGCGCGGTCAGCCGGGTGGACAGGTCGGGCCCGGCCGTCTCGCCCGGCTGCGGGCTGGCCGCCACCGGGCCGCCCATTCCGGCCGTGGCCGGCCCAGAACTGGCCACCCCCGGGTTCGCTACTCCGGGGCTCGCCACCCCCGGGCTGGCCACCCCCGGGCTGGCCAGCCAGGCCGACCGGTATTCGCCGATGCTCATCGCGCCATCTCTAGTGAATAGGTTGCCTGGTACAGCCGGACCGGGACGGCCGCGTCCAGGTCCCCGGCCGAGTCAGCCACCTGGATGAACCGCAGCATCTCCTCGTCGAACAGCCTGCGCATCCGGTCCCGCAGGTCGGCCCGGGCCCGGGCCCGGATGTCGCGCACCGGGCCGGCACCGAACAGCGAGGTCAGCAGTAGCTGCGGGACGGCCCCGGTGCCCTCGGCGGTGCCCTCACCATCACGCTGGCCGAGCATGGCCACGGCCAGCACGGTGGACAGGGAGTCGTCGTCGAAGGACATCACCCGGGCGATCGAGCGCTTGGTCACGCTCTCCGCCTGGACCAGCCGCATCATGTGGTCCTGCCAGCCGCTGACCGCGCGGGCCGCCCGGACCGGCAGGTCGGCTGAGCAGCGGGCCAGCGACAGCGCCGCCTGGCGGACCTGGCCGTCCACGGCGTCCATGGCATCGTCGGGCAGCGCGGGCTCATTGGCCAGGCCGAACAGCCCGGCGTCCGCGGCGAACTGCGACCCGGCCCAGGTGTCCTCGTTTTCCGCGGCCGAGACCCGCTCCAGCAGGGCGACCCCGGCGGGGTCGTTGCCCCAGCGCCGGACCGATTCCTCCGCGGCCTGGCTGGCCACCGAGATGATCAGCGACTCGATACCGGTGCGCAGCGCGCTCTTCAGCGCGCGGGCCCGGGCCTGCGCGCCCCGCTTGCGCTGGCGGCCGGGCTGCCTGCCGCGGGGCGCCTGCAGGCCGCGGAGCAGCTCGCCGGTGCCGGCGAAGTCCTGCCAGCGGGCCAGCGCCTCGCCGCGCAGCAGCGAGCCATTGGACAGCGCCTGATCCGCCTCGGCCAGTGCGGCCGCGTACGCACCTTCCACCGTGGCCTTCAGCTCGGCCCCGATGGCCAGTTGGGCTTCCACCTCGGCGGCCAGCGCGGGCACCCGGTTGCGGAACGTGTCCAGCGCGCCCGCCATGGTCTGGGTCAGGATGGCCACCCGGCGATCGGCTTTGACCGCCATCTCCTGCAGCCACTCGCGCACCGGGGCGGACACCTCGGCGGGCAGCCGGGCGTCCGTGATCACCGTCTCGTTGATCACGAAACGCTGATTGCCGCCCAGTTCGTTGGCCTCCAGCATGTCCCCGAAGTGCTTGGTCAGCTCGGCGCTGCCGGACGGTGGCACCCGGGACAGCACGATGCCCAGCGCGGCGCCGCGTTCCTTGGCGTACTCCAGCAGCTCCCACACCGCCGCGTCGGCGTACCGGCTGGACGTGGTCATGAACAGCCACAGGTCAGACGCGTCCAGGAACTGGTGGGCGAATTCCCGGTGCGCCTGCACCACCGAGTCGATGTCCGGGGTGTCCAGCAGGGCGACGCCCTTGGGCATGCCCTCGTTGGCCGCCAGCACCAGCAGCCCGTCCCGGCCGGACCGGGCCAGCCCTTCCTGGCGGACCCGGGGCACGGTGGGCAGGAACACGTTCTCCGCGAACCAGTCCACGTCGTCCGGGTGGCAGGCGAGGACCGGGCTGTTGGTGGTCGGGCGGCGGATGCCGGTGTTGCTGACCTGCGCCCCGACGATGCTGTTGACCAGCGTCGACTTGCCCGCGCCGGTAGACCCGACCAGGGCTACCAGCAGCGGCGCGCCGGACTGCCGCACCCGGGGCAGCAGGTAGTCGTCGATCTGGCTGAGCAGCTTGACCCGCTCGGCCCGGGCCGCCTCCGCGCCAGTGGTCTCGAAGACCAGGCTGACGTCGACGATCCGGCGGCGCAGCTCGAGCAGGGCCGCCTCGAGCAGGCGGGCATCCACCCGGCGGTGCCGCCCGGGGTCCGCGGCCGGGGATACCGGCGGCTCCGCGGCCGGAGCAGGCGGCTCCGGAGCGGGGGCAGGCGGCTTCCCGGCCGGGACCGCCTGCCCGGCGTCCGGCGGCTGCTCCGGGCCACCCGCCGGCGACCCAGGCGGCTCCGGCGGCCCAGGTTGCTCCGGCGGCCCAGGCCGCCCGTATGGGCCAGGCCGCGCTGGCTGGCTAACCGCTGGCTTCTGCTGCCCCGGGGGGACGGGGTCAGCTGAGACGGCCGCATCCGCCCCGGCAGCACGTGCGCCGGCGGCAGCGAGGCCCGGCCGTTCCGTCATCGTTCTCCGTCACTGCCCTTCCCGCGTCGAACTTGCTCCGGTAGATCCCCCCGGTGACGTGGGCACAGCTACACTCCGGTCTTTGCTCAGCGCATTCCGGGACAGTTCGGCGATCTGCGCCCCGACCTGCACTACCTCACCTATCACAACAATTGCTGGCGGGCGCAGGCCGGCCTCACTGACGGCTGCGGCTACGGCGCTAAGCCCTGTGGTAATTATGTGCTGCGTGGGCAGGGTACCGTCCACAATGACCGAAACTGGGGCCCCCGAATCCGCGCCGGCCTCGATCAGCGTGTCGGCGACCTGGCCCAGGTACTCCAGGCCCATCAGCAGCACCAGCGTGGCCTGGGACGCGGCCAGCTCGGCCCAGTCCACCGTGGACCGCGGGTCCCCCGGTGGGAGATGCGCCGAGATCACCCGGAATTCCTGGGTAATCCCGCGGTGGGTGACCGGGATACCGGCCGCGGCGGGCACCGCGACCGCGCTGGTCACCCCGGGTACCACGGTGACCGGGATGCCTGCCGCCAGGCAGGCCAGCACTTCCTCGCCGCCGCGGCCGAAGACGAACGGGTCGCCGCCCTTGAGCCGGACCACGGCCAGGCCCTGCTGCGCCCGCTGCACCAGCAGCGCGTTGATGTCGTCCTGGGTCATCGCCCGGCCGCGCGGGATCTTGCCCGCGTCGACCAGTTCCACCCCGGGGCCCAGCTCGTCGAGCAGCGCGCGGGGGGCAAGCCGGTCGGCCACCACCACGTCCGCCTCGGCCAGCAGCTGCCGTCCCCGCACGGTGATCAGGCCCGGGTCGCCGGGCCCGCCGCCGACCAGGGCGACCCGGCCGGTGCGCCGCCGGCGCCGGGTGCGCAGCGTGCCGTCCTGCAGGCCAGCCAGCATGGCGTCCCGGATCCCGGCGCTGCGCTGCGGGTCGCCGCTGACCACGCCGAAGCGCAGGTCCCCCGCCTGCCCGGCGGCCGGGGTCCAGGCCGTGGACGCGGCCGCGTCGTCGGCCCGGACCGACCAGATCCCGGCCGCGTCAGCCGCCGCGGCGACGGCCGCGTTCACCGCGGGGTCATCGGTGCAGGCGCAGACCAGCCAGGCGCCGGCGCAGTCGCCAGGCCGGTACTCCCGGGCCTGCCAGCCGATCCGGCCGGCCAGCGCCAGGTCGTGCAGCGACGGGGTCACCTCGGGCGAGATGAGCAGCACGTCCGCGCCCGCGTCGAGCAGCCCGGGCACCCGCCGTGCGGCCACCGAGCCGCCGCCGACGACCAGCACCCGGCGGCCGTTCAGCCGGAGCGCGAGCAGATAGGGCGCAGCCGCGTCGGCGACCATGGCGGTCCGCCCTCCTTCGGCTACGGCTGGGCGCGCCCAGCGAGGTCAGCGATGTCAGCGGGGCAGCGAGTCAGCGAGGCCAGCACGCTGCAGCGGCTGATTGAGCACAGTGTTCAAGCTGGTCAGCCCGGCCACGGCCGGATCATCGGTTAGAGCGTAGTGGCTGCTGACCCGCTGCTGGCCAGCGCCACCGTGGCCAGCGCGCAGAACGCGGCGGCCGCGACCGCGGCACCGCCCTTCTCCGACACGTTGGTCAGCGCCGGCAGCCCGCTGGCCCGCACCGCGTCCTTGGCTTCCGCCGCCCCGGCCAGCCCGGCGGGCAA
>DATCUG010000016.1:0-13910 GCA_036567525.1 Streptosporangiaceae bacterium
GCTCGGTCGTGTCCAGCAGGCCGGCCACCTCGGTGGCGGGGAAGCCGAGGACGTCGCGGAGAATGAGCACGGCGCGCTGGTGCGGCGGCAGGCACTGCAGCGCGGCCACGAACGCCAGCGACACCGGCTGGCTGTCCGGCAGGCCGTCCAGCAGCATGTCCGGGTACGGCTCCAGCCAGCCCGGGAGCTCAGCTGTCATAGCTATTTAGACCCGGCGGCCGGGCAAAACTGGTCGGCGGACGGAGGTGGCCTGCCGACGGGTTAATCTCAGCCCATGGCGCAGGCGTGGGACAAGGAACTGCGGGCACGCGGGTACCGCGTCACCCCGCAGCGTCAGCTGGTGCTCGAAGCCGTCACCAAGCTGGAACACGGCACGCCCGAGGAGATCTGCGCCACCGTGCAGGAAACCGCCCGCGGGGTGAACATCTCCACCATCTACCGGGCGCTGGAACTGCTGGAGCAGCTCGGCCTGGTGACCCACACCCACCTCGGGCACGGCGCGCCCCGGTATCACCTGGCCGCCGAGGCGGAGCACGTGCACCTGGTCTGCTCGGAGTGCGGCCGGATCATCCAGATCGGCCCGGAGGAAGTGAGCCCGCTGGTCACCGGGCTGGCCGCCAAGTACGGCTTCGAGACCGACGTGGGCCATCTCACCGTGTTCGGCCGCTGCGCCGACTGCCGGCCGGCCGAATAGCCTGGCCGGTATGGACAGTCCGCTGCTGCACATCGCTGGGGCCGTGCCCGCCGAGGGCCTGGATGCCGGGGTCGCCGCGCACTACGGCGACCCGTACGCCGAACAACGCGCGCTGGAGCAGGCCGCAGGCCTGGTCGACCGGTCCAACCGGGGGGTGCTGCGGATCACCGGCCCGGACCGGCTGAGCTGGCTGCACAGCCTGACCACCCAGCACCTGGAGCGGCTCGGGCCGGGCGAGGCAGCCGAAGCGCTGGTGCTCAGCCCGAACGGGCACATCGAGCACCACCTGACGCTGACCGACGACGGCTCTGCTACCTGGGTCCACGTGGAGCCAGGCAGCCAGGCCGCGGACCTGCTGGCCTTCCTGGAGTCGATGCGGTTCATGCTCCGGGTGGAGGCGGCTGATGTCAGCGCCGGGTACGCGGTGCTCACGCTGCTCGGCCCGGATGCCGGTGTCCCCGCCCCAGACGGGACGGCAGCCACCATCCGGGGAGCGTTCGGTCTCGATGTTGTGGTTGCGCGGGACCGGCTCGAAGCGGCCGCGGCGCAGCTACGGGACCAGGGCCTGACGCTGGCCGGCCTGCAGGCCTATGAGGCGCTGCGGATCGCGGCGCACCGGCCGCGGTTCGGGCTGGACACCGACCACCGGGCCATCCCGCACGAGGTCGGCTGGATCGAGTCCGCGGTGCACCTGGACAAGGGCTGCTACCGCGGCCAGGAGACGGTGGCCCGGGTGCACAACCTGGGCCATCCGCCACGCCGGCTGGTGTTCCTGCACCTGGATGGCAGCGAGGACCGGCTGCCCGGGCATAATGACCCGGTCGAGCTGGCCGGGGCGACGGTCGGGTTCGTCGGCTCTACGGCGCGGCACTATGTGCTCGGGCCGATCGGGCTGGCGCTGGTCAAGCGGACGACCCCGGCCGACGCCACGCTGCTGGCGGGCGGCGTGCCGGCCGCGCAGGAGGTCATCGTGCCGCCGGACGCCGGGGGCAACGTGAAGGTGACCCTGAAGCGCCGGCCTGGCCTGCTGCGCTGAGAACGGGAGGAGCGGATCGTGCTGCGGCGGATGCTGCTAGCCGCGTCGGGCAGTGACCGGACGCGGCAGCTGATCACTTCGGCGCCGGTCACCCGGGGCCTGGTGGCCCGGTATGTGGCCGGCGAGAGCGCCGCGGACGCGGTCGTGGTGACCCGGGCGCTGCTGGCCAGCGGGCTGCTGGTCAGCCTGGACCACCTGGGCGAGGACACCGCCCAGCCGGAGCAGGCGGCCGCGGTGACGGCCGAGTACACCGGGCTGCTCGGCCGGCTGGCCGCGGCCGGGCTGTCCCGCGGCGGCCGGGCCGAGGTGTCGGTCAAGCCCACCGCGGTCGGCCTCGGCCTGGCCGAGCACGGGCTGAAGACCGCCACCGAGAACATCGCCCGGATCTGCGCGGCGGCGCGCGACGCCGGCACCAGGGTGACGGTGGACATGGAGGAGCACACCTGGGTGGACGCCACCCTGCGCATCGTGGCTGAGCTCCGCCAGGACTACCCGGACCTGGGCTGCGTGCTGCAGGCGCAGCTGCGCCGGTCGGCCGCGGACTGTGCCACGCTGGCCACCCGGGGCTCCCGGGTCCGGTTGTGCAAGGGCGCCTACGACGCGCCGGACAGCGTCGCGTTCCCGGCCCGGCACGAGGTGGACCGCAGCTACGCGCGCTGCCTGCGGGTGCTGATGAACGGCCCGGGCTACCCGATGCTGGCCACCCACGACCGGCGGCTGATCCAGATCGCCGCGGCGCAGGCGGCGCTGGCCGCACGGCCGCCGGACAGCTTCGAGTTCCAGATGCTGTACGGGGTCCGGCCGGCCGAGCAGCGCCGGCTGGCCAGCACCGGCGCGCAGGTCCGGGTGTACCTGCCGTACGGCAGCGACTGGTACCGCTACCTGGTCCGGCGGCTGGCCGAGCGGCCGGCCAACGTGTCGTTCTTCCTCCGCTCGCTGGCCTCCGCCCGGTGACCGGGGCCGCGGGCCGACTGGCAGCGTAGGCTCCTGCTGTGATCGGGATATTCGGTGCCGGGAAGATGGGCGAGGCGCTCATCTCCGGGCTGCTGCGGGCCGGCCGGCCGCCGTCCGGGGTGGCCGCGGTGGTACGCCGGCCGGAGCGGGCCGAGCAGCTGCGCACCGCCTACGGCGTGGCCGTGCTGACCGCGGCCGACGCGGCCAAGAGCGCGGACACGCTGATCATCACGGTGAAGCCGCAGGACATGCCCGCGATGCTGGACGAGATCGCGCCGCACGTGCCCGCGGACAAGCTGGTCATCTCGGTCGCGGCCGGCATCACCACCGGCTTCATCGAGCGGCGGCTCGGGGTGGACGTCCCAGTGGTCCGGGTCATGTCCAACACGCCGGTGCTGGTGGACGAGGCGATGAGCGTGATCTCGGCGGGCGCGTTCGCCCGGTCGGAGCACCTGGCCCGGGCCGAGGAACTGCTCCGCCCGGTGGGCAAGGTGCTGCGCATCCCCGAGTCGCAGCAGGACGCGGCCACCGCGCTGTCCGGCAGCGGCCCGGCCTACCTCTACTTCCTGGTCGAAGCCATGGTGGACGCCGGCATCCTGCTCGGCATGCCGCGCGGCACGGCGCTGGAAATGGTCAACCAGGCGGTGTACGGCGCGGCCACCATGCTCCGCGAGACCGGGGAGCACCCGGTCATCCTGCGCGAGGCGGTCACCTCACCCGGCGGGACCACGATCTCGGCCATCCGGGAGCTGGAGCGGCACGGGGTGCGGGCCGCGGTGCTGGCCGCCATCGAGGCGGCCCGGGACCGCGGTCAGGAGCTGGGCAGCGCATGACCTGCACGCTGCACGTGGCCTGGGATGACCGGCTGACCGGATACGACTTCGGCCCAGGCCACCCGCTGGCGCCGGTCCGGGTGGACCTGACCATGGCGCTGGCCCGGTCGCTGGGCGTGCTTGATGGTGCCGCGGTGACCGTGGCCGCGCCGCCGCCGGCCAGCCAGGAGCAGCTCGAGCTGGTGCACGACCCGCGGTACATCGACGCGGTCCGGACCGCCGTGGCCGACCCGGCGTTCGGCCTGGGCACCACGGACAACCCGGTCTTCCCGGGCATGCACGACGCGTCGGCGCTGGTCGCCGGGGCCACCCTGGCCGCGGCGGCCGCGGTGCACCAGGGCCAGGCCGAGCACGGGGTGAACGTGGCCGGCGGGCTGCACCACGCCATGCACCGGATGGCCAGCGGGTTCTGCGTGTACAACGACCCGGCCATCGCGATCCGCTGGCTGCTCGCGGCGGGGGTGGGCCGGATCGCCTACGTGGACATCGACGTGCACCACGGCGACGGGGTGGAAGCCGCGTTCTACGCCGACCCGCGGGTGCTGACGATCAGCCTGCACGAGCACCCGATGACGCTGTTCCCCGGGACCGGCCTGCCCAGCGACACGGGCAGCCCGGGTGCGGACGGGATGGCGGTCAACGTGGCGCTGCCCGCGGGCACCGGCGACGCCGGCTGGCTGCGCGCGTTCGACGCGGTGGTGCCGCCGCTGGTGCGCCAGTTCCGCCCGGACATCCTGGTCAGCCAGCACGGCTGCGATACGCACCGGCTGGACCCGCTGGCTCACCTGGAGCTGAGCATCGACGCGCAGCGGCTGGCCCACCAGCGGCTGCATGCGCTGGCCCACGAGTGCGCGGGGGGCCGCTGGCTGCTCACCGGCGGTGGCGGATACGCGCTGGTCCAGGTGGTGCCGCGGACCTGGACGCACCTGCTGGCCGAGGCGTCCGGCCAGCCGGTCGACCCGGCCGCGCCCACCCCGGAGCGGTGGCGCGAGTACGTCCTGGCCCGGACCGGGGTGACCGCACCGGAACGGATGACCGAGGGCGCCGAGCCGTCGCCGGTGCCGTTCGAGGGCGGCTACGACCCGGATGATCAGGTGGACCGGGCGATCATGGCCACCCGCAGTGCGGTGTTTCCCAGCCACGGCCTTTTCCCTGGCCCGTGATCGGGCTTTTCGCATGGTGTGACCTGGGATGGGCCCAGCGGCGGGGTTGCCCTTTTCCGTACAGGACTTACGCTGGGGACGGAGGTGACTGATGCGCTGAATCCGGCCAGGCGCACTCGGCTCCGCGCGGAAGAGGGAAAAGAAGATGGCTGCAGGCGAAACACCGCTGAGCGACGTCAAGTTCCTGACCGTGGCTGAAGTGGCCTCGATCATGCGCGTCTCCAAGATGACCGTCTACCGGCTGGTGCACTCAGGTGAGCTGGAGGCGATCCGGGTCGGCCGCTCCTTCCGCGTCCCCGAGCAGGCGGTCAACCGCTACCTGAAGGGCTCGTTCGTAGCCGCGAGCTGATGTCGCTGGGGCAGTGCACCGGGATGGCGCAGCGGCGGGTAGCCTGTGTGGTTGGCGTGGGCCCAGCCAAGCGGCATCGGGCGAATACGTCGTACGCCTTGTTGCCTCTATCCCGAGTGAGGGTGGTTTCGTGGGCTCCGTCATCAAGAAGCGCCGGAAGCGGATGGCTAAGAAGAAGCACCGCAAGCTGCTGCGGAAGACCCGCGTGCAGCGGCGTAACAAGAAGTAACCGCAGTTCGGGGGGACACGGTTGGTACCGCGTGGGGAATCCGGGGGGTCGTCGCCTGCCCGGGCTAGGACGTCGTCGCGCCGGGACACGACCCGGTCGAAGCTCGAGTTTCAGCCAGACATCACGCTTGGCCGGGGCAGCGGTCAGGGGGCAGGCCCGGCCCCGCGGCGCTGGTCGGAAGGCGCCGGGCTAGTGACCCCGGACGGCCAGGCGGCCCAGAACGGCTCCTGGCGCGGGCGGCTGGCCGACGCGGTGGACTTCGCCCGGCGCCAGGTGACTGGCGAGGGCGAGGTCGACGAGTTCGGCTTCGACCCGGAATTCAACTCCCGGCTGCTGATCCCGCTGGCCCGGCTGCTGTACCAGCAGTGGTTCCGGGTTCGGATGCAGGGCCAGGAGAATGTGCCGGCCGACGGCGCGGCCCTGATCGTGGCCAACCATTCCGGCACCCTGCCGCTGGACGCGGTCATGCTGCAGACCGGGCTGCACGATGACCATCCCGCGCACCGCAACCTGCGGCTGCTCGGCGCCGACCTGGTCTACGAGCTGCCCGGGCTGTCCTATCTGGCCCGCCGTTCCGGGCACACCCGGGCCTGCCCGGCCAACGCGCACCGGCTGCTGCTCGACGGCGAACTGGTGGGCGTGTTCCCGGAAGGGTTCAAGGGCATCGGCAAGCCGTTCCGGGACCGCTATCAGCTGCGCCGCTTCGGCCGCGGCGGGTTCGCGGTGTCCGCGCTGCGGGCCCGGGTGCCGATCATCCCGTGTGCGATCGTCGGCGCCGAGGAGATCTACCCGATGCTGGCCAACGCCAAGCCGCTGGCCCGGATGCTGCATTTGCCTTACTTCCCGGTCACCCCGCTGTTCCCGTGGCTGGGGCCGGTCGGTGCGGTGCCGCTGCCGTCGCAGTGGATCATCGAGTTCTGCCCCCCGGTGCCGACCACCGGCTACCCGGCCGGGGCGTGGCGCGACCAGGCGGCCGTGGCCGAGCTGGCCGCCGAGGTCCGCGACACGGTGCAGCGGAAGCTGGCTGAGCTGCTGGCCGAGCGCGGGCCGGCGTTCGGTTAAGACCCTGGCCCGGGCCGTGGCTGGCTGCGGCCGTTGGCTGGGGTCTCAGCCGCTGTTATTCCGCAGATGCCGGCGGCGCAGCGCCAACGCGGCGGCCACCCCGCCGAGCACCGCGCCGGTGGCGGCGGCGGTGGGCAGCGCGATCAGGGTCGCTTTCCGGCCCGACCGGAAGTCGTATACCGGCCAGTCATTTCGCCGCGCCTCGGCGCGCAGCCGGCCATCCGGGTTGACCGCGTGCGGCTGGCCGACCAGGCGGAGCATCGGCAGGTCGTTGGCCGAGTCGCTGTACGCGGAGCAGCGGGCCAGGTCCAGGCCCTCGCGCTGGGCCAGCGAAGCCACCGCGGCCGCCTTGGCCTCGCCGTGCAGCAGCCCGCCGACCAGCCGGCCGGTGTACACCCCGTCCACCGACTCGGCCACCGTGCCCAGTGCCCCGGTCAGCCCGAGCCGCTGCGAGATGACCGTGGCCAGCTCCACCGGGGTCGCGGTGACCAGCCAGACCCGCTGCCCGGCGCGCAGGTGAGCCAGGGCCAGCTCGCGGGTGCCCGCCCAGACCCGGTCGGCCATCGTCTCGTCGAAGATCTCCTCGCTCAGGCTGACGATGTCGGCCACATTGTGCCCCGCCACGAACGTGAGCGCGGCCTCCCGGGCCGCGTCGATGTGATCCGGGCTCTCCGCGCCGCGGAGCCGGAAATACACCTGGCCCCAGGCCATCCGGGCCAGGTCACGCGGGCCGAACATGTCCCGCGCGGCCAGCCCGCGGGCGAAGTAGTAAATGGACGCGCCGCGGATCAGCGTGTTGTCCACATCGAAGAACGCGCCTGCGGTCGGATCCGGCCGCGGCGGCTTCTGGTCAACGATGGCCACCGCCGCGGAAGCGGCCCCGGCCAGTTCGGCGCGCTGCCTGCTGGACCGGGGCAGCCGCAGGGACCGGGCGCCGCTGGGAAGCTGGTCCAGCCGGTGGCGGATGGACGCATCCAGCCGCTGCCTCATGGGTGCCGAGTCTACAAAGCACAACCGGCCCGGGCTGAGCTGGTCAGCCATCTGGTCCGCATGACGGGCCCGGGTCGTGCACCATGGTCTCAATGTCTATTTCGTTCCTCGTCGCGGCGGCCGGGACGCTGGCGGCCCTGGTGGCCACCGCCCTGCTGATCCGGCGCTGCGCCCAGGCCGCCCGGGCTGACCTGGTGGCCTGGATACTGGCGCTGGGCGGGATGGTCATCGGGCTGGCCGCGCAGGCGGCCGGCTACCACCGCGGCTTCGCGCCGACCACGTTCCGCGCCGCGCAGCTCGGCCTCGGGCTGATCGCGCCGCTCGCGCTGGCCTGGGGGATGACCGAGCTGGCCGCGCGGGGCGTGGTGGCGCGGTTCGCGGCCCGGCTGTGCCTGGCCGGTCTGTTCGTGGTGGCGGCGGTGATCCTGGCCACCGACGTGCTGAGCGACCAGGCGTTCAGCCAGGACTGGCCGCTGGCCCGGACGCACTACCAGTTCCTCCCGCTCGGCCTGCTGGCCGTGGTCGCGGTGGTGGTCGTGGTCACCATCCTGGTCTCGCTGGCGGTGACCGGAATGCGGTCCCGGCAGGAACCGGGCCGGCGGCCGGTGCTGCTCGTGCTGGCGGCGGCCGCGGTGTCCGCGCTGGCCACCCAGGGCCTGCTGGCCAGCCTGCCGGTGAACACGGCCTACGCCGGGCTGTCGGTGCTGGCGGTGGTGACCGCCTGGCTGGCCGGCGACCGGGCCGCCCGGATCCAGGTGGCTGGGCTGCGCGGCGCGCCCGGGCGCAGCACCGGCGGCCAGCCGGGCCGGTCCCGGTACGGCTCGGGCTACCAGGGGGACGACTCGATGGACCTGTACCGGGACGGCTACGGATACGGCGACTCCGGCGCGTACCCGGCCTACCAGGGCGGCCAGTATGGCTACGACTCGGCCGCGTTCGCCGCCCAGGACTTCGACTCGCAGGAGTTCCCGGCGCTGGGCGACTCCCGCGGGTTCGCCGCGCCCGGCGACTCCCGGGGCTTCGCCGCCGCCGATGATTCGCGCGGCTTCGCGGCGCAGGGCATCGACCCGAACGCCGAGCCGGTGACTGGGGCGTTCGACGCGCTCTACCGGGACAGCACCGGGGCGGCCCGGCCACGGGACGCGGCCAGCCCGGCCGCGGCCACCGAGAGCGTGCCCGGCGAACCGGAGACCGGCATGCAGCTGGCCGCGCTCAGCGACGCCGCGCTGGGCGACGCCGCGCTCGGTGACGCCGCACTGGGCGCTGCCGCGCTGGGCGCGGCCGGGCTGGCCGACCCGGCGGCGGACACCGAACGGCTGTACGGCCAGATCGCCATCTACACGCTGCTCGAATCGGGTGCGGCCGAGTTCGACCGGCTGGCCAGCACGGTGCTCGAGCAGGTACGGACGACCGAGCCGGACACGCTGGTGTTCGTGGTGCACGGCGTGCCGTCCGCGCCGCTGCAGCGGATCCTGTACCAGGTGTACCGGGACCGGACCGCCTACGACGAGCATCAGCGGAAGTCCTACGTGACCGACTTCGAGTCCAGGCTGCGCCCGCTGGTGCTGGCCACCAACGTGATCGAGCTCGGCGTCCGGGAGGCGAAGGTGTCCTCGCTGGGGCCGGCGCCGCGCGCCGGGCGGGTGCCGTGACCGGGCACCGCGTCACCCTGCTGTCCCGGCCCGGGTGCCACCTGTGTGACACCGCCCGTGAGGTCATTGCCCGGGTCACCGCCGAGCTGGGCGTGCCCTGGGACGAGCGGGACATCACCCAGTCCGCCGCCGATCTCGACGAGTACTGGGACAAGATCCCGGTGACGCTGATCGACGGGGTGCAGCACGACTTCTGGCGGGTCAGCGAAGACCGGCTGCGCACTGCGCTGAGCCACTGACCCCACCCGACTTTGTGCAAACGTTCACAAGGGCGTACCGTTGAAGGCGCAGTCTCGCGCGGGCATCTGGGCCGCCCGCCATGCCCGCAGGTAGATCCCCTCAGGAGCGTCGGCGCATGTCACGCCGTTCAGTGTCTGCGAACGGAAGCCAGGGCATTCCGGAGGCGACCATCGCGCGCCTCCCCGTGTACCTGCGGGTTCTGTACGCCTTCGCCGAGCAGGACATCCCCACCGTGTCCAGCGAGGAACTCGCCGCCGCCGCCGGGGTCAACTCGGCCAAGCTGCGCAAGGACCTGTCCCACCTCGGCTCCTACGGCACCCGCGGGGTCGGCTACGACGTGGAGTACCTGGTCTACCAGGTGTCACGGGAACTGGGCCTGACCCAGGACTGGCCGGTCGTCATCATCGGCGCCGGCAACCTGGGCCGGGCGCTGGCCAACTACGGCGGCTTCGCGTCCCGGGGCTTCCGTATCGCCGCCGTGCTGGACAGCCACCCCGACGTGGTCGGCAGCCAGATCGCCGGGCACAGCGTGCTGGACGTGAGCCAGATGGAGGATGTGGTGGCCCGGTACCGGGTGTCCATCGGGGTCATCGCGACCCCGGCGGGCGCCGCTCAGGCCGTGTGTGACCGGCTGGTCGCGGCCGGGGTAACGAGCATCCTTAATTTCGCCCCTGTCGTCCTCAATGTGCCCAATGGCGTAGACGTGCGTAAGGTCGACCTGTCAATCGAGTTGCAGATTCTCGCCTTCCACGCGCAACGGAGGTCGGTGGTGCGCGTCCCCCAGGATGCAGAGACGGTTGGTTAACTCATGAGTGTGCTGGTGGTCGGCCTCAGCCACAAGAGCGCCTCGCTCGGCATCCTGGAGCGGGCCGTGGTCAGCGGGGACGCCCTCGGCAAGCTGCTCCGTGACCTGTCGCAGGCGCCCAGCGTGGCGGGCGCGTTCGTGGTGTCCACCTGCAACCGGGCCGAGGTATACGCCGAGGTGGACAAGTTCCACGGCGGCGTGTCGTCCATCACCGACCTGCTGGCCCGGCACTCCGGCATCCCGCTCAGCGAGCTGACCCCGCACCTGTACGTGCACTACGAGGATCGCGCGGTGCAGCACCTGCTCGCGGTGGCCTGCGGGCTCGACTCCATGGTGGTCGGGGAGAGCCAGATCCTCGGCCAGATCAGGCAGGCCCTCGGCACGGCCCGGGAGCAGCACACGCTGAGCCGGGCCCTGGGTGAGCTCGGTGCCCTGGCGCTGCGCACCGGCAAGCGGGCGCACACCGAGACCCGGATCGACCAGGCCGGGGCGAACCTGGTCAGCGTGGGCATCGCGGCCGCCCTGGAGCGGCTGGGCCAGGCGCCGGACAGCCTGGCCGGGCAGACCGTGCTGGTGGTCGGGGCCGGCTCGATGAGCTCGCTGGCCGCCACCACCGCGGCCCGGCTAGGCGCGGCGCACATCGTGGTGGCCAACCGGACCCTGGACCGGGCCGGGAAGCTGGCCGCGACGGTGGCCGGGAGCACCGCCGAGCTGGCCGGCCTGGCTACCCCGCTGGCCCAGGCCGACCTGGTCATCTCGTGTACCGGGGCCAGCGGGGTGGTGATCACCGCCGAGCTGGTGGCCAGCGCGCTGCGGCAGCGCGCCGCGGCCGGGCCGGAGGCTGGCCCTGGCCGGCCACTGGTGCTGCTCGACCTGGCCATGCCCCGGGATGTCGACCCAGACGTGGCCGGGCTGCCTGGGGTGCACGTGGTCGGCCTGGACTCGCTGGGCGACGGTGAGTACCGGGCGGCCCGGGAAAGCGACATCGCCGCGGTCCGGGCCATCGTGGCAGACGAGTTCGCCGGCCGGGTCTCCGCCATGCACGCGGCCCGGGTCGCGCCGACGGTGGTCGCGCTGCGGGCCAAGGCAGCCACCGTGGTCGACGCGGAGCTGGCCCGGCTGGAGGGGCGGCTGCGCACCGCGGACCATGGCATGCTGAATGAGGTCGAACGGGCCATGCGCCGGGTGGTGGAGAAGCTGCTGCACGCGCCGACGGTCCGGGTCAAGGAACTGGCCGGCTCGCCGGGTGGCGATTCCTACGAGAACGCGCTGCGGGTCCTGTTCGACCTGGACCCCGCCGTGGTCAACGCGGTGACCGTGGCGGAGGTCCCGCCAGACACCGACCCAGCCGAGCCAGCCGGCCCAGCCGACGCAGGCGCCGTGGAGGACGAGACATGAGCCAGCCGCCCCTCCGTCTGGGCACCCGGAAGAGCCCGATGGCCATGGTCCAGTCCGGCCAGGTGGCCCGGCTCATCACCGAGCGCACCGGGGCGGCGGTGGAACTGGTCGGGCTGACCACGTTCGGCGACGTCACCCGGGCCGACCTGCCCCAGATCGGCGGCACCGGCGTGTTCGTCAGCGCGCTGCGGGAGAGCCTGCTGGCCGGGGACATCGACCTGGCCGTGCACTCGCTCAAGGACCTGCCGGTCGGGCCGGTGCCCGGCCTGGTGCTGGCCGCGGTGCCCACCCGGGACGATGTCCGGGACGCGCTGGCCGCCCGGGACGGGGCCAAGTTCGCCGACCTGCCACCCGGCGCCCGGATCGGCACCGGGTCGCCGCGCCGGGCCGCCCAGCTCCGGCTGCTCCGGCCGGACGTGCAGCCGGTGCCGGTGCGCGGCAACGCGGGCACCCGGCTGGGCAAGGTGACGTCCGGCGAACTGGACGCGGTGCTGCTGGCCTGCGCCGGGCTGGCCCGCATCGGCCGGATGGACGCGGTGACCCAGGTGTTCGAGCCGGAGGAGATGCTGCCCTGCCCAGGTCAGGGCGCGCTCGCGGTGGAGTGCCGGGACAGCGACACTCTGCCCGACGGCACTGTGCTGGCCAACACGGGCCTGGCCGAATTGCTGTCCAGCGTGGACGATCCGGTCAGCCGGGCCGCGGTGACCGCGGAACGGGCCGTGCTGGCCGCGTTGCGCGCCGGGTGCAGCGCGCCGGTGGGCGCGTATGCTGCCGGGACGGAGTTGCTGCACGTGAGGGCGGTGATCGCGGCCGTCGACGGGGAGTCAGCGATGCGGGCGAGTGGCACTGCCCCGGCCGCCGAGGCGGCCCGTCTTGGCGGCGATGTGGCGGCCGAACTGCTCCGGCAAGGCGCAGCGCGGCTGCTGGCCCCGGGCGTTAGCACGGCTCCCATGGGGGCAGAGCCTTCGGAACACCTCAGCCGTGGGGACGATGCATGAGTCAGAGAGCAAAACAGGACACAGCACAGGCCGGCGCGGCCGGACACGCGGGCCAGCCGGGGCTGGCCGCGTTCGTGGGCACCGGCCCCGGCAGCACCCAGCTGCTCACCGTCCGCGCCGCCGAACTGCTGGGCCGCGCCGACCTGGTGGCCGCCAGCCCGGAGGCCATCGAGCAGGTGCGCCACCTGCTGCCCGCCGGTGTTGACATCCATGACCTGGCCGGATTGGACAGCGAGCCCGGCCTGCTGACCGGCGCCGCCAAGTCCGGGCAGCTGGCGGTGGCCGCCTACCGCGGCGACCCACTGCTGTTCGGCACGGCCGCCGGGCACATCGCGGCCTGCGCCAAGGCCAAGGTCCGGTTCGAGATCGTGCCGGGCCTGCCCGCCGCCACCGCGGTGCCCGCCTACGCCGGGATCCCGCTCACCTCAGACGCGGGCGGGGATATCCGGATCATCGAGGCCGCGGAGGTGAGCCGGCTGTCCGCCGACGCCGCACCGCCGCGCACCCTGGTCATCCTGGGCGCCGAGGCCGGCCCGGCCGACCTGGCCAAGATGCTGCTCGCGGCGGGCTGGCCGGAGCGCACCCCGTTCGCCATCACCTGGTGCGGGACCACGACCGATCAGCTGACCGTGCGCTGCCACCTGGGCTCGGTGACCGCCGACCTCAAGGCGGCCGGGGTGAACCTGCTCACCGAGACCGGGCCCGCGGTGGGCGTGGTCGGTGAGCTGGCCGGGCCGAAGCAGGATCTGTCCTGGTTCGAAACCAAGCCACTGTTCGGCTGGCGGGTGCTGGTGCCGCGGACCAAGGAACAGGCCGGCTCGGTGTCGCAGCGGCTGCGCGCCTACGGCGCGGTGCCGGAGGAGGTGCCGACCATCGCGGTCGAGCCGCCCCGCACCCCGCAGCAGATGGAGCGCGCGGTCAAGGGGCTGGTCACCGGCCGGTACCAGTGGGTCGCGTTCACCTCGGCCAACGCGGTCCGGGCGGTGCGCGAGAAGCTGGAGGAATACGGCCTCGACGCGCGGGCGTTCGCCGGCGTCAAGGTGGCCGCGGTCGGCGAGCAGACCGGGAAGGCGCTGCTCGCGTTCGGCATCAAGCCGGACCTGATCCCCGAGGGCGACCAGTCCGGGGAAGGGCTGGCCAAGGCCTGGCAGCCCTATGACAGCGCGCTCGACCCGATCAACCGGGTGCTGCTGCCCCGGGCCGACATCGCCACCGAAACGCTGGTCGCCCGGCTCACCGAACTGGGCTGGGAGGCGGAGGACGTGACCGCCTACCGCACCGTGCGGGCCGCGCCGCCGCCCGCCCCGATCCGCGAGGCGATCAAGGGCGGCGGGTTCGACGCGGTGCTGTTCACCTCGTCCTCCACGGTGCGGAACCTGATCGGCATCGCGGGCAAGCCGCACGCGGTCACAGTGATCGCGGTGATCGGGCCGCAGACCGCGCAGACCGCCGCGGAATTCGGCCTGCGGGTGGATGTGAAGGCGCCCCGGCCATCGGCCACCGCCCT
>DATCUG010000017.1:0-8110 GCA_036567525.1 Streptosporangiaceae bacterium
AGCCCGGCGGCTTCGTCCAGCCGGGCCGCCGCGGTCAGCGTGTCCGCCGCGCGCACCAGCCGCGGGAGCCGGTCCGGGTCATCGGGCAGAGTCAGTTCGAGGGCCCGGACGGCCAGATCGGCCGCGGTGCCCGGTGCGGACCCGGCGACCTCGGCCACGGCCTGGTCCAGGCCGGCCGTGGCGGCTGGGTCACCCCGGCGGGCCCCCTCGACCAGGTGGCTGGCCGCGGTCTGGGCGGAATCGCCGCGGCCGAGGAGGATCTCGCCGAACTGCCGGTGCAGCGCATGCCGCGCGGGCACCGGCACCACCTCGGCGACCGCCCGCCACAGTAGCGGCTGCCGGAAGCTGAACGCCTGCCCGGCCGTGATCAGGATCCCGGCCGCCAGTGCCTCGTTGACCAGCGGGAGCAGCCCGGCCGGCGGCTCGCCCAGCATGTCAGCCGCGTCGTCGAGCCGGAACGAATCGCCGAGCACGGCCATGATCTCCAGCAGCGAGCGGGTGCGCCCGGTCAGCTCGCCGAGCCGGTGCTGGGCGGCCGCGCGCAACCGGTCCGGCAGCTGCGCGGAGGTCAGCGTGGCGGTCTGCCCGGCGACGCGGATCGCGCCCCCCTCGGACAGCCCGTGCAGCAGCTCGGTGAGCAGGAACGGCTGGCCGGCTGCGCCCGCGGCCAGCGCGGTCAGGTCACGGTCGGGCCGGGCGCCCAGCACATCGGTGAGCAGGTCAGTTACCGCGTCGCTGGTCAGCGGGCCCAGCGTGATCCGGGCCGCGCCTTCCTTCTCCAGCAGGTCGAAGAGCAGGGCGGCGCCGCCGCCGTCGGCTGCGGTCCGGCGGGCCAGCACCCAGGCCAGCGGATGCCCGGCCAGCCGCCGGGGCAGCACGCGCAGCGCGGTGAGCGTGGCCGGGTCGGCCCAGTGCAGATCGTCCAGGCTGATCAGGACCGGGCTGGCCGCGGTGCGCCGCTCGACCAGGCGCTGGATGGCATGGAATCCGGCCGCCGGGAACTCCTGGGCTGCCCGCCGGGTGGGCGTGCTGTTCCCCGGCCTCCCGGGCATTGCGGTGCGCCGCGAGACTGGGGCGGCCAGGTCGCCGGGTGGCTCCGGCAGTGCCGCGGTGAGCGGGGCGAACGGCATGAGCTGCCCCAGCTCATCGGCGGCCGCCGCGGCCAGCGCAAACCCCCGGCGGCCGGCCAGCGCGGCCACCTCAGCCAGCAGCGCGGACTTGCCGATACCGGGCTCACCCTCGATGAGCAGCACCTGGCCGTGCCCCCGGGCCGCTTCACGCAGGCGGTCTCCGGCTAGCTGCAGCTCAGGCTCGCGTCCGCGCATCGCAGGTTCCTACGGCCGCCCGGCACGCAAGGGCCAGCCGTGCGACGGCACGGACAGCCCAGCCCCGGTTCGCTGCGGCGTGGCGGCATCACCCTGGAGAGTCGCTGCTGGCGGAAAATGTGATATTGAGGGCACGGTAACACGGTCGGGTTCTGGCCTCATCGCCCGGGGAAGCCGCGCAACGACTACAGGTGGTCAGGTGGAAGAGATTTCGGTACCTCAGGTGACAGCCGTGGACCACGTGCTCGGCCCGGCCGATGCACCGGTCACCATCATCGAATACGGCGACTACGAGTGCCCGTTCTGCCGGGGTGCGGCCCGGGACGTGCACCGGCTGCTGGACGAGTACCCGGGCCAGATCCGGCTGGTGTTCCGCAACTTCCCCATCCCGCAACTGCACCCGCACGCCGAGCAGGCAGCCGAAGCGGCTGAGGCCGCCGCCGCCCAGGGCAAGTTCTGGGAGATGTACGATCTGCTGCTGCGCGACGGGGCCCGGCTCGACCTGGACTCGCTGCTGGGGTACGCGGAACGGCTCGGCCTGGACGTCAGCCGGCTGCAGAATGAGGTTCTCGGCAACGTCTATGCCACCCGGATCGAGCGTGACGTGCGAGAAGGCATCCAGAGTGGGGTGAACGCGACCCCGAAGTTCTACGTCAACGGCGCGCGGATCGACGGCAAGGTGCCGCTGGAGGGCCTGTTCGAGGCGGTGGAAAAGGCGGTGGGTGCGCTGGCCTAGGCGGTCCGGGTCTCCAGGAGCCGGCTGACGCTGACCCCGCTCAGCCATTCCGTGCGAATGGCCGCCCGCTCACCCTCCAGCAGGCCGCCCCACACGCCGTACCGCCCGGCTCCATCCCACTCCCGCATCGACAGCTCCAGGCAATCGCCGCGCACCGGGCATTTCATACACAACGCCAGTGCCCGCGCGGCCTCGGTGCGGGCCCGGCTCCACCTGGTGGACACCGGAAACCAGTCGTCGGCGTCCGCGCCCCCGCCGGCGCACTGGGCCAGCGGGCTCGTCACCCGGACCAGCAGCTGCCGGTCGGTCAGGTCACCTGGCCGACTCGCCCTGGCTTGCCCGGCATCGCCGGGCGTCGCCAACCCCGTCTCATACATATCCCGAGCCTGTCCGGCCGGCCCCGGAACCACATCCTCAAGGCGGGTAGATCTGGGTGGCGCCTGGCGGGCGGGCCTGGTGTCAGGTCACGGCCGCCTGGCGGCGCAGGAACTCCAGGGTGCGCTGATTGAACTCCTCGACGTTCTGGTAGATGGGCGCGTGCGCGCAGTCCTCGAACACGGTGACCTCGGCGGCCAGATAGGGAATCATGACGAGCGGCTCGCCCTCGCCCTGCACCTCGTAGTAAATGTCGGTGCCGTTTGCCCGCGCCACTGGCATGGCGATCCCCTCCTGAGTCGGGCGGCCCTCGCCGCCCGCCGCTCAGCCCGATCCTCCCCGGTTCACCAGCCGGGCGCCAGGATCGCCTTTTCAGACCTTGAGCAGCTCGGCTAGCTGCCGGGCATTGGTCTGCGCGTAGTCGCGGTAGCAGTTGTTGAACAGGACGTGCGTGGTGCCGGCGTCCTCGGCCAGCGTGCGCACTTTGGGCGCCCATTCCCCGAGCTCGTGCTCGGTGTAGCGGTAGCCGAACCGCTCATGGATGTCCTTGCTGGTCCACTTGTCCGAGTGGCCGTGCAAGCGGACCACGGCCAGGTCGGGGTCGGTGGCGGCGACCACCGGCGGGATGGAGTCCCGGTGCCCCTGGGGCATGTCCACGCAGACATACGGCAACTGGTTCGACGCCAGGAAGCTGAGCGTCTCCTCCTGGTTGTCCGGGGTCATCCAGGTCCGGTTGCGGAACTCGATACAGACCCGCCGCGGCGCCACCCGCTGCGCACAGCTCACCAGGTAGTCCTTGTTGGCCCGTGAGATGGGGAACCAGGGCGGGAACTGGAGCAGGATCGCGCCGAGCTTGCCGGCCTGGTGCAGCGGCTCCAGTGCGGCCAGGAAGCGCTGCCACGCCTGGTCAGCCACCGCGGAGTCGACGTCCTTGAGGTAGACCCGGTCTTTGCCGGTCTGCTCCGCGGCCGGGCGCAGGTCGGTGGGCAGCGCCGCGACCCGGGTCGGGTGCTGAGTGAACAGGCTGAACGCCTTGACGTTGAACGTGAACCCGGCCGGGGTCCGCGCCGCCCAGCTCGCAGCGGTCTGCTCGGCTGGCAGCGCGTAGTAGGTGGCGTCCACCTCCACCAGGGGAAACTGCCGGGCGTAGTAGCGCAGCCGCCGCTCCGGATTATCGGCCTCCGGCGGGTACCAGCCCGAGTCGATCAGGGTCCGGTCCGTCCACGACGCCGTGCCCACCCGGACCTGTCCCATACCGGCAGCATAGGGAACCGCGACAATGGGGCCGGGAAGAGACCGGGGAAAGGGTCCCAGGGAAGGGGAGGAACCCGAGCCGTGAGCTACGATCCCGAGGTCGCCGACCGGGTCCGCCGGGTGCTGACTGACCGGGCTGGCGTGGCCGAGAAGAAGATGATCGGCGGCGGGCTGTCGTTCCTGGTCAATGGCACCATGTGTTGCGGCGTACGGGGTGCGGCGCTGATCGTGCGGGTGGGTAGGGACGGCCGCCAGCAGGCCTTGCAGGAGCCGCACGTCCGGCCGATGCTGCTCGGCGGACGGACGCTGGCTGGGTTCGTCAGCGTCGAGCCCGCGGGTTTCGCGGCTGACGAGGCGCTGGCCCGGTGGGTGCAGCGCGGACTGGACTTCGCGGCCAGGCAGCCGGCCAAGCCGGGCAGCTGAAACGCAGCCGGCCAAGCCGGGCGGCTGAACGCAGCCGCCCGGCCCGCTATCGGCCCAGGGCCGGCCGGTCAGTATCCGGGGCCGGGCTGGCCCGGAGGGTGCGGGGCCTCGGCGCGGAGCACCGTCATCCGCTGATGGAACTCATCCTCATCGATCTCGCCGCGGGCGAACCGCTCGGCCAGGATCTGCTCCGGCGGCGCCGGCTGGCCGGGGCCGGGGCCAGGGCCAGGTCCGGGTCCGGGTCCGTAGGGTCCCGGCACGTGCGGAAAGCCCGGGCGCGGCCCGAACGGCCGCTGGCCGGTCCGGGTGAACGAGCGAACCAGGGCGAAGATGATCACAGCCAGCAGCGCCCAGAACACGAGGAAGCTGAGGCCGGGCAGCCAGCCCCAGCCGCCCATCGCAGGTCCATACCAGAACATGGCAACGCCTTCTTCCTGCGGGCCGGGGACCGGGTCGAGTACCTGCCCGCAGCTCCAGTGCACCGCGGCGACCTGAGCGCTGGCTGCACAGCAGCGGTAAGCCCGCTTCATGCCCGGCCGTCCCGAATGAGCGGGGATCTGGCGGGCAGATGGAGGCAATGAGCTTCATGAACAAGATGAAGAACAAGTCCCGGATCGCCCGCGGCCACGCGAAGCAGAAGCTGGGCCGGGCCACCGGCAACCGCCGCCTGCAGTGGCACGGTCTCGCCGACCGGATCGGCGGCAATGTCCGGCAGGCGGGCGAACAGCTGAAGGACACCGGCCGGGGGCTGGCCCGGTCGTCCCGGCGGTAACGCGGCCCGCTCAGCCGCTATCGCCGTCCAGTCCCGTTACTCACCCTCACGGGTCAGCCCGATCACCCGCCGGCCGGCGTCGGTCAGATACTGACCCTTAGACAGGTCGAGGACGACGAGGACATTGCCGAACGGGTCGGCCACCCGGGCCAGCCGGCCCACCGGGATGTCGGCCGGCCCGGTGAGTATCCGGCCACCGGCCGACTGGACGCGCCGGGCGGCGTCATCCGCGGACGCGACCAGCCAGTCCGGCTCGTAGTCCAGTCCAGTGGCCAGCACAAGCTCGGACGTGCCGTCCGGCAGTTCCAGGCCGGCCTGGCCGATCTCGTCGTGCCGCCAGCGCAGCCGGTGGCCGAGCGCATCACGGTAGAAGCGCAGGCCGCTGTCGAGGTCAGGCACCGGGACGGTCACCGCGTCGACGGCGCGGAAAAGCGGGGGAGTTCGCATATGGCCCAGCCTGAGCCGGGATACCGACAGAATCCGTATCCTCCCCGGCCCCGGGCACGCCGGGCCCCGCTAACAGCTCCCGCGCGTAGCGTTGAGAACCAGCCCGTCGGGCCGAGCGGAGGTGGTCACCAGCATGCCGTCGGCGTCGGCGTACGACGAGATCGCGGACTGGTACGAGCATGAGTTTCTCGGCCAGACGGAAGCGGCCGGTGATGATCCGATCGGCATCGAGCGTGCGCTGCACGACCTGCTCGGCCAGGGCAGCGGAATATGTCTGGAGATTGGCTGCCGTACCGGCATCCGCTGGACTAAGGCGTCGTGGACGGACCAGGGGGTCCGGGACAAAGTCGGCGCCAGCCATCTGCCGCTGCCCAGCTTGCTGCACGCCTTCCTGGACGCCGGCCTGCTGCTCGAGCGGTTCACCGAAGGCGGCACGCCGACCCCGACCGTGGTGGCCGTCAAGGCCCGCAAACCGGGCTAGCCCGGTTAGTGAACCGCAGCCAGGTGGGTCCGGCTGTGTGGCCGGAAGTTGGCCTCCACGACCACGGCCGGCGCGTCGGCCGCCAGCGCCCAGAGCAGTTCCATCGCCGCCGCGCCCAGCGTGCGGGACCAGGGCAGATCTGGTGGCGGCGCGCCCAGCGCATCATGCAGCGCTTCCTTGATCCGGTCCTTGCGGAGCAGCGCGAAGCCCAGCTCGGCGGCGAGCGGGATGGCCAGGGTGGTCTTGCCCGCCTCCGGCGCGCCGGACACGAAGACGAGCTGGCGGGCGGCTGGCGGCATGCCTCAGTGGACGATCTTGTACAGCGACGGATGCGACCGGTAGCCAGCCAGATCCGCCGCGGCCTGGCGGAACCCCGGGCTCTGGATGGCCCGGATGAAGTCCTCCGCCGTCGCCCACCGGGCGATGTTCACGAACTGGAAGTCGGCGTCCGGCGTAATGGCCTGGTGCAACGCCGTGTCCACGTAGCCGGGCTGCCCCTGCAGGTAGTCCCGGGCCCGCTCCCAGGCCGGGATGAACCGGTCAGCATCCGCCCCCGGTACCTCGAACGAATTGATCAAGACCACCGGCTCAGTCATGGCCCCTCCCGTCGCGGCTGGCTGCCGTCCCCAACGCAACCTATCTGGTGCACCGAGGGGCGCAGGCCGCGCCGGAGCCGGTCCCGGCGGGCCTGCGCACCGCGATCTGTCCTGGCTGGGGTTAGCCGATGCCGGTGGTGGTGTGGCCGGCGGGCAGGTGGTGGCCGGTGGCGGTGTAGGCGGCCAGGCCGGTCACCGGGGCGGGGTGGGTGGTGGTGGCGGGGAACCAGAAGATGACGATGCCGGGGCTGGCTGACCAGCGGGCCAGGCTGGCGTGGACCAGGTGGCCGTCCTGGCGGGCGGTGATGGACGCGGCCGGGCCGGCGTAGTAGCCGAACTCGGGTACGGCCACCGCGGGGCGGCCCACGTTCATGGCGGCCTCGATGGCGTGGAACCCGGGTGTGGTGGCGCTGCCGGTGGTCTCGTTGGTTTCCACTTCGCCGGTCAGCGCACCAGTGTGGCTGCGCAGCCCGGCCATGATCCCGAAACTGACCCGCGGGAGCTGGCTGGCATGCACCCGCACCCCGTAAAACACCAGCTCACCCCCGCCTTCCCGGATCCCGGCCGGGACCACCCGGCCCACCCGCACCGCCGACGGCACCGGCGCCGGGACGGGCCGGGCCGACGAGATCGGCGTGCTGCTGGATCTGCCCGAGGTCGCCGGGCGCAGGCCCAGCACCGGGGACGGCCGGGTCAGCTGGCTGATCCCGGCCGCCGCGCCGAACACGGCGGCGGCCAGGCACAGCACTCCGCCGGCCGCTGCCACCCGCCGGCGCCGGCGCAGCCGCCTGCCCTTGGCCATGATCACGCTGGTGTCCAGCGCCTGGATCCGGGGGGCGGCTGTGTCCAGGCCGGGCAGGTCCTGGTCTTTGAGCGCCCGGCGGAACGTGTCGAGGTCCGTCATCGCTGATCACTGCCGATCGGTGCGGGGGGCAGGCCGGCCGGCCGGTGCTGGGCGGGCGGACCCGCCGAGACCCGGAGCTTGGCCAGCGCACGGGAGCTGGTGCTTTTCACCGTGCCGATGGAGATCCGCAGCTCGTCGGCCACGTTCGCCTCGGGCAGATCGAAGAAGTACCGCATGATGATCACCGCTCGTTCCCGGCTGGTCAGCGTGCCCAGCGCGCCGATCAGCCACTGCCGCCGCGCGACCTCTTCCGCGATGTCCGCGTCGGCGGGCCGGTCCGGCAGCGCGCCGGTCGCATATTCCTGCAGCCGGCGCCGCCACCGGTCGGTCACGTGGTTGACCAGCACCCGCCGGGCGTAGGCGAACGCGTCCTCACGGCGCACCCGTGACCAGGCGGCGTAGGTCCGCACCAACGCCGTCTGCGCCGCGTCCTCGGCGACGTGCCGGTCACCGGTCAGCAGATAGGCGGCCCGCAGCAGCCCAGCTGAACTGCCCTGGACGAATTCGGCGAACTCCTCGTCCCCGCGCGCCATGCTGTCCCTTCTGCCGGCCCCTGCTTCTGCATATACGGCCGGGGCGCGGCCAAGGTTGCGGCCGCGACGGCACAACTTCTCGCCGGGCAGCACGTATTTCCCCGTGCATGAGGCGGGGCGCGGCCGACCGGACCGGGCCGCCGCTGGATCGCTACCGCGAGGAGGAGCGTTATGAAGTTCACCCAGCCAGGTCCCCGGCTGCTGGCCGCCGGGCTGGGCACGGCGGTGCTGGGGGCAGCGGCGATCGCTGCCGCCGTGGCCACC
>DATCUG010000018.1:0-8456 GCA_036567525.1 Streptosporangiaceae bacterium
CGCCGGCAGCCGCGGGCCATCGAGACCAGACGCTGCACCATGCTGTATCCGGCCATTGCCGAGGCGGCGCGCCGGGCCGGCGCGGATGCGGTTGGGCTGATCGACGTGGGCTGCTCGGCTGGGCTCAATCTCAATGTCGATCGCGTCGGCATCACATACAGCAACGGTCAATCGCTGGGCGACCCGGCATCTCCGGTGCAGCTGTCCGCGTCGGTCGTGGGGGACCGGCCCATCCCGGCCCGGGCCATGCCCGGGGTCGCCGCCCGGGTCGGTGTCGACCTCGATCCGGTCGACGTGACCGACGCGGATGACGCCCGGTGGCTGCGCGCCTGCCTGTGGCCAGATCAGCTGGAGCGGATCGCGAAGCTCAACGCGGAGCTGGCGCTGGCGGCGACGGCCCCGCCGGTGCTGCTGCGCGGTGACGCCGTCGAGGTGCTGCCCAGCGCCTTCGCCCAGGTGCCCGCGGACGCCCTGCCCGTGGTGACCACGACGTGGACGCTGTCGCACTTCCCGCTGGAGAGCCGCCTGCGCTTCCTGTACCGCCTCGACGAAGCCGCGGCCGGCCGGGCGGTGGCGTGGGTGTCAGTGGAGGGGGTCGGGGCCGCGCCGGCCATACCGACGCTGGGTGATCGCCGCGCCTCTGGCCACAGCATCATCGGCCTGGCGGTGTTCGGCCAGCCGGCTATGCGGGCCGAGGCCATCGGCCGCTGCTGGTCACAGGGCCGCTTCCTGGCCTGGCTGGCCGGCGACTAGGGCCGCCCGGGACCAGCCGCGCGGGCCCAGGCCGCCCGGAGGGCAGCGATCTCGGCGCTGCTGCTCTCCCGGGCGATATACGGGATGTCCAGTGCGTAGCGCATCTGCTCCCGCGGAATCCGGCGGTGCACCGCGGCCACGTCGTCGAGGATCGCCTGGTACAGGTCCGCCCCAGCCATGCAGTAGACGTCGATCAGCACCGGCCGGCCGGCTGCGCTGAAGACGTGCGCGTCGTCCAGGTCGCACCGGCCCCACCAGGGCGTCGACGCCTGGTACTGCGCATGGATCCGTTCCGCGGCCTGGCGCACCGCCACGAACTCCGCATCCTCCGCGCGGGCCCGCCACTGCTCGGCGAACTGCCCGTCGACCGGATGGCCCACCGGTGCGAGGTACTCCAGGAAGACGACCGAACCGCCGCCTTCGAGGGCGGCCGCCAGCTCGATCCGCGGCAGCCACCGGTTGCCGGCGCACTCGCGGCACAGGTCCACGAAGGCCCAGTAGGCCGGGTCGAACGGGCACACCCGGGCGACGAGGAGTCCGTCCGGTGAGCGCAGCGCCACCGCCCAGTCGCCGATTCCGCACGGCACCCACCCGGCGCCGGCCAGCTCGGCCAGGACCTGGCGGTGCGACAGCGACGCCCAGGGCAGGCCGGGAATGCCCGGATGGCCTGCGCTCGGTTCAGGCACGGCGGCATCGTAACGGCCGTCACCAGGCGGCGCACCAGGTTATTGGCCGCTCGCCAGCACCCGGAGGCCGGGCCGGTCGGCCGGGGGTACCAGCACGCAGCGGGTGCCACGGTAGATGCTCGGCATGCACTTGTTGCAATGGATGCACAGCGATTCCCGCGACTCCTGGCTGCGCAGCTTGCCGGGCAGGTCCGGCTCCCGCAGCAGCGCCCGGCCCAGCGCCACGAACGCGAAGCCCTCGCTGAGCGCCCCGGTCATGGTGCCGAGCCGGGTGATACCGCCCAGCAGGATCAGCGGCATCTCCAGCGCCGCGCGGAACTGGCGGGCCATCGGCCGCAGGTACGCCTCCTCGAACGGGTACTCGCGCAGCAGCCGCTTCCCGGCCACCCGGAAGGCCGGCCGGAGCAGCGGCGGCAGCGTGGCCGCGAACTCCGCCCGGGGCACGTCGCCGCGGAACAGGAACATCGGGTTGGCCAGCGACCCACCCGCGGTGAGCTGCAGGGCGTCGACGGTGCCGTCGTCCTGCAGCAGCCGGGCCAGCTCGATGCTCTCCTCGGGCCCGAGCCCGCCGGGGACGCCATCGGCCATCTCGAACTTGGCCGTGACGGCCAGCCGATCGCCCACCGTGTCGCGCACGGCCTGCGCCACCGCCCGGGAGAACCGGGCCCGGTTCGCGACGCTGCCGCCCCAGCCGTCGGTGCGCCGGTTGAACTTCGGGCTGAGGAACGAGTTGAGCAGGTAGTGGTGGCCCATGTGCAGCTCGACCGCGTCGAAGCCGGCCTCCGCCACCACCCGGGCGGCGGCCGCGAAATCGCCGGTGACCCGGGCGATATCGGCGGCGGTCATCGCGTGGTACCGGGTGCCCAGCGGGCTGAACCCGGACGAGGCCGCGAGCGGCCTGGACCCGGTGATGCGCCGCTGCCCGACCGGCCCGGCGTGGCCGATCTGGGCCGAAATGGCCGCACCTTCCGCGTGCACGGCGTCGGCCAGCCGGGCCAGGCCGGGCCGGGCGGCCGGGCCGAGCACGATCTCGTGCGGCGCGCCGCGCCCGTCCGGTGCGACGGCGCAGTAGGCCAGGGTGGTCAGGCCGGCCCCGCCGGCCGCGAACGCGCGGTGGAAGTCGATCAGCGCGTCGCTCACCAGGCCGCCCCGGCTCATGCCCTCGAACGTGGCGGCCTTGATAATCCGGTTGCGCACCGTGACCGGCCCGAGCACGGCCGGCTCGAACAGCTGCGGGTGGCCGGCCTCCATGACCGGAGCTTAAGCCAGAAACCAGAACGTGTTCTAGTTCCCGGCCCAGTACCGGGTGCCGGCCACGTAGAGCTGGTCGGCCGGGAACCGGGTGAGCAGCTCGCAGCCGCCCGCCGTGACCACCACTTCCTCCTCGATCCGGGCGGCCGACGAGCCGTCCGGGGTGGGCCAGTACGTCTCGATGGCGAACACCATGCCCTCGCTCAGCTCGACCGGGTGCTCGAACGAGTGGTACCGGCTCATCAGCGGCCGTTCCCAGTTGGACAGCCCCAGGCCGTGGCAGTACTGCAGGCCGAACGCCTCTTCCTCGCTGCTGAACCCGAACTCGGTGGCGGCCGGGAAGTGCCGGACCACGTCGGCCGACGTCGCGCCGGGCCGGATCTCGCCGATCGCGTTGTCCATGAATTCGCGGGCCCGCCGGTACGCCTCGCGCTGTGCCCGGCTCGGGCTGCCCACGTTGAGGGTCCGGTAGTAGCAAGTCCGGTAGCCGTTGAACGCGTGGATGATGTCGAAGTAGGCGGTGTCGCCGGGCCGGATCAGCCGGTCGGAGAACACGTGCGGGTGCGGGCTGCACCGCTCGCCGGAGATCGAGTTGACCGCCTCCACCTCTTCGGACCCGTTCTCGTACAGGTACCGGTTGACCAGCGCCACGCAGTCGTTCTCCCGGATCCCCGGCCGCAGGTAGCGGTACAGCTCCTCGTACGCCCCATCGACCAGCGCGGCGGCGTGATCCAGCAGCGCGATCTCGTCGGCCGTCTTGATCGACCGGACATCCTGCATCAGCCCATGACCGTCCTCGACCCGCAGCCCCTCCCGTTCCAGCGCCCGCAGCACCGGCAGCTCAACGACGTCGACGCCCACCGGGCCGTCGGCCAGGCCGGCGTCGCGCAGCAGCCCAGCCAGCCGGGCCGCGTTGCCTGCTTCGACGCCGACGTATTCCGGGATCGAGCCGCGCCAGCTGGAGATGCCGGCCTGCCAGTTGCGCTGTCCGTACCAGGGGGCGTAACGCTGGTGAGTGCGGGCCGACGACCCGATGTCCCACAGGATCGGCTCGTGGCCGCGCATGACCAGCGCGCAGCGGAAGAACTTGTCCCGGGCCCAGTTCCCGATGTGCGTCGCGGTCGTGTACCGGATGTTGTTCATGTCGAACAAGATCAGCGCGCCCAGCTCGGACGTCTCCAGCGCGGCCTGCACCTTGCCGATGCGGTCGCCGCGCAGCCGGCCGAAGTCGACCCGCTGCTCCCAGTCCACGCCGAGCACCGCGCCGGGCGAGGCGACCGGGGTGGACTGGTCCGACGCTGAGTAGAACGTGGTCATCGGTGGCTCTCCTTTGCGGCGGTCTGCGCTGGTTGGTGCGCTGGTCGGCAAGCAGAGCTCAGACCGGCGCGTACTCGCCGGGGTCGGCGGCGGGCAGGTGGACCTCGGGCACCGGCCCGGCCTGGCCGAGCGCCTGCCAGGCGGCGGCCACGATGGACTGCGCCGACAGGCCGTACCGGGCGAACAGGTACTCGGCGCTGCGCGCGCCTTCGGCGAACGTGTCGCGCAGCCCGATCCGGCGCAGCGGCCGGCCCAGCCCGGCCACCGCCAGTGTTTCCGCGATGGCCGTGCCCAGCCCGCCGGTGACCAGGTGATTCTCGGCCGTCAGCACGACCCGGGCCGCGCCGGCCACGTCCAGCACCGTGCCGGTGTCCAGCGGCTTGAGCACCGGGACGTTCACCAGTGACGCGGCCACGCCATGCTGGCCGAGCACCCGCGCCGCGGCCAGCGCCGGGGCCAGCATCATCCCGCTGGCGAACACGGCCACGTCGCCGCCCCGGTGCAGCACCTGGGCCTGGTCCAGCGACAGCTCATGGTCGTCACCGAAGATGACCGGCACCTCGCCCCGCTTGAGCCGGACGTACACCGGGCCGGGCCGGTCGGCGATGGCCGCGCACACCTGCCGGACCTCGACCGCGTCGGCCACGTCGAGCACGGTCATCCCGGGCACCGCCCGCATCAGCGCGACGTCGTCGATGGCCTGATGGCTGGGCCCGCCCGGGCTGGAGATGCCGGGCATGAAGCCGATGATCCGGACCGGCAGCCGCGGGTACCCGATCGCGCTGATGATCTGGTCCAGCGGCCGCCGGGTGGCGAACACGCCGAACGTGTGCACGAATGGCAGGTGCCCGCAGCGGGCCAGCGCACCCGCCACCCCGAGCATGTTCGCCTCGGCCATGCCGCACTGGATGAACCGGTCCGGGAACTCGGCCTGGAACAGGTCGACCTCGCACTGCCGGGTCAGGTCGCCGCTCAGGCAGAGCACCTCGGGGCGGCGCCGGGCCAGCTCGACCAGGGCCTGGCCGTACGGCTTCACGGCGACCGGGTAGGGCGGCTCACGCACGGCCCTGCTCCAGCCGGGTGGTCAGCTCGCGTTCGGCCGCGGCGGCCAGGTCCGGGGGCAGCTTGATGAAGTGCCCGTCGGCGTCCGGCGGCAGGCAGTCCAGGCCGCGGCGGGTTGAGGTGCGGCAGATCACCACCGACGGCCGGTCGCTGCCGCCTGCCGAGTCCAGCGCCGCGGCCACCGCGGCCACGTCGTGCCCGTCCACCTCGGCCGCCGCCCAGCCGAACGCGGCCCACTTGGCCGCCACCGGCTCGATCGTGGTGATGCGGTCCACCGGCCCGTCCACCTGGGAGTTGTTCGCGTCGAGCAGCACGGTCAGCGCGGCCAGCCGATGGTGCGCGGCGAACATGGCTGCCTCCCACATCTGGCCTTCTTCCAGCTCGCCGTCGCTGACCAGCGCGTACGTGCGGGCGTCCCGGCCGCGCAGCCGGTCGGACAGGGCGAAGCCAGCCGCCGCGGACAGTCCCTGGCCGAGTGACCCGCACACGTAGTCCAGCACCGGGGTGCGCTCCGAGCCGATCGCCTCCAGCGCCGACCCGTCCTGCCCGTACGTGGCCAGCGCCTCGGCGGGCAGCAGCCCGGTCTCGGCCGCCGCCGCGTAGAACCCGATCACGTAGTGGCCGGGGGAGCAGACCAGCCGGTCCACTCCGGGGCGGGCCACAGTGAACAGGGCGGCCACTTCCTCGGCCGAGGACAGCGCCTGGCCCAGGTAGCCGAACCCTTGCGGCGCCAGCATCTGCACCGCGCGCAGCCGGATCAGCGTGGCCAGCCGCGCCGGGTCGGGCACGCGTACGCCCGCTCCGGTCCGGACTCCGCCGCCAAGTGGCATAGCCACATTGTCAGTTTGCCACTGCGGTAGTGTCAACGGCATGACACAGCAGCGCCGCCCGGACGCGGTGGTGCTGACCGGGATCGGCCCGGTCAGCACGGCCCGCCGGGCCGACGCGGTCGCGGAGCAGATCCGCCACCTGATCATCAGCGAGCAGATCGGCGTGGGTGCCCGGCTGCCGCCCGAGCGTGAGCTGGCGCTACGGTTCGGGGCCAGCCGGCCCACGGTCAGCCAGGCGCTGCGCAGCCTGTCCCTGATGGGCCTGGTCGAGATCCGGCACGGCTCGGGCGCGTACGTGGTGCGGCGGCCGGAGGTCATGGTGGCCGCGTCGGTCAACCTGATGCTCGACCTGGACACCGAGTCGGTCAGCCACCTGCTCCAGTTGCGGCTGTGGCTGGAGACGGTCGGCGTCCGGGAGGCGGCGCTGGCCGGCCCGGAGCCGGACGGCATCCGGTCCGCGCTGGGCAAGCTGCACGACGCGGCGGGCAGCACGTCCGAGCTGATCGCGGCGGACACCGTGTTCCACGCCACCGTGGTGCGCGGCGCGGGCAACCCGTACCTGGCCGCGATCTACGAGAGCGTGCACAGCGCGCTGCTGTCCTACCAGCTCAGGAGCTGGGTGGACAGCGAGTCGGTGCCACCGTGGCTGCGCGGCCCTGGCCCGGCCCAGCACTGGGCACTGCACGAGCCCATCGCCGCCGCCGTGCTGGCCGGCGACCCGGCCGCGGCCGAAGCGGCCGTCCAGGCCCACCACCAGGCCATGACCGAGCACCTGCACAATTGAGGTCACTAGGGAGAGCTCATGGCCGACAGGAATGCTGGGCCAGGGGACATCAGGCACCTGGTCGGCAGAGCGTGGTCAGCCGGCGCGCCTCCGGCCGACCCAGAAGATCCGCGAGTCCGGGGGTTCGCCGAGTTCGGGCTGCCTTCCTCTTCACCGCTGGCCACCGGGACCCGTCTGCGCGACCTGGAAGCGTGGCGGGACAGCCTGCGGATTCCGCCCAACAGTGCCTTCCTGGACGGCACGCTGCTGCAGACGGTTGAGGCCCTACTCCGCTGGCCGCCGGACGTGCTCACCCCGGTCACGTTGTGGGAGTTAACGGCCTTCATCGACGCGCTGGCCTGTTTCGGCCGGCTGTATTGCATCGCCAACCCGGCCATAGACGTGGCCTACTTCAACCGGCGACTGGGTGCGGACGTGCTGACGGTCATCCCTGACCCGGACGGAGGGATGCTCCGCAAGCTCGCCGCGCAGGCCGCTGAGAATGGCCTGTCAGAGATGCGGGACCTGCGCGCGCACGCCGGATCTGATGACGCCTTCGGCCAGGAGGTCCAGGCGGTGGTGGACGGGTGGCGTGCCGTACTCGGCCCCGACTTCCCGGCCGGTGCACCGTTTGACAGCACCGGGCTGGATACCCGGCTCGCCCAGATGTCCGGCCCAGTGGGCACTCCCGAGTACGCAATGCCCGAACCGGAGTCCGCCTTGTCGGCCCCGTCGGCGCAATTGGTCGATGGTGTGACCGCCGGTACCCAGAGAACTGGGCAGGTGCGGGTCCTCGTCGAGGCGACGCAATTGCCGCGCACTCCGGCCGGCCAGCCTGACCGGCCACCGTTGCGGGTTCGCCGCAGGTTCGCCGCCGCGGCCACCTATCGCACGTACGTGAACCAGGGCATCGCTAATGCGCTGGGCCTGCCGTACCTGCCCGGCACCTTGCGGATGCCCTTCCGGCGGCTGTTCGTTGAGCGTGCCGCGGACGTCCAGGACGAGCTAGTCAGCGTGGCCCTGGCCGATCAGATCTTTGCTCAGCAGCAGCCGTCATCGCCGCTCATGTTGCCGTTCTTCACGGCGTCTGTGCTGCAGGGCGCGGCCAGCAGAGACGATGTCTGGGCGCAAATGGCGCGGGTCCGCGATCAGGCGGCCGCGTTCCGGCGAGTTCGGGCCGACCTGGACCGGATGCTGGAGCGTTCGCTGGTTTCCCCGGACGCCCGGCGGGTTCAGCGCGCTATCCGTGACGAGGCCCTGAAGCTGGCTGACCTGGCCGGTGCTACCCAGCAATCGGCCAGCGTAGCCCTCGGCGTGGTGGCTCAGACCGGAATCGTGCCGCTGGCCGGTGCACTGAAGACCGGCGTAGACGCCGCTGCGGGAGTTGGCCGCAGCAGTAGCTGGACCCGGATCTGGCGCCGGCTCTTTCACCGCCACGAGTACTTCCTGGCTCAGACGAACAGCCAGGCCATCGCCCTGACCAACGCGCTCCCGCAGATCCAGCAGCTCTGGGAAATGCCCAAGATCGGCGGCTACCTGAATCAATTCGCCGATGCGACGCAACAGATAGGCCACCTGCTGCGCGACTGACATCGGCCGGCCGGAACGAGCGCGGCATAGCCCAGCACCCAGCACCCAGCGCCCGGCAGCCGCAGCCGGGCGCGGTCACCCGACCTCAGTCGCCTCACTGGCCACACCAGCAGCTCAGGCGAATGATCCAGCGGCGGAGCCGCGGCACTTCTCACCCCGGATACCGGGGATTTGTCCGGTTAGTCGGGATCCGGGCGTGCCGTT
>DATCUG010000019.1:0-5954 GCA_036567525.1 Streptosporangiaceae bacterium
CAAGCCCGGCATCGAGGCCAGCCCGGAGATGGGCGGCAAGGTCACCTCCGCGGTCGAGGTCGAGATCGGCAAGATCGCCCGGCCGAAGAACGTGTGGATCGTGCCGGACATGCCGAAGACCCGGTCCGGCAAGATCATGCGGCGGGTGATCGCCGCGGTGTCCAACTTCACCGACATCGGCGACGTGACCACGCTGGCCAACCCGGAGGTGGTGGACGGCATCCGGCAACAGGTCCAGCAGGCCAAGGTGGCCAACAATGATGTGCCACGGGAGCTGACCGAGACCGAGCTGGCCGAGATCCAGTCGTTCGGCGCCGAGTCGTAGCAGCCAGCGTCATAGCAGCCAGCGTCGTAGCAGCCAGCCAGGGTGTGACCGATAGTAGTCGCTAAGCTACTATTGGTCACATGTCCTGGTGGGACTTCGGGGCTGACCCGCAGGCCCGGCCACGCCGCGGTGCCCACGGATCGCGCCGGTGGATCTGGCTGGCCGCCTGCGGCGGCGCTCTGGTCTGCGCCGCGATAGCGGGCTTCGCGTTCTGGCGGGCATCGGCCGGCCCGGCCGTCCCCGCGGTGCAGATGGCCAGCGGCCCGTCCTGGGCGCCGCAGCTCCGCGAGATCGGCGGCCTGCATGCGGTGGCCGCGGCCAGCAGCAGCCAGTACTCGCTGTATACCGCACACGGCACGGCGCACTTCCTGCCCGGCATCGACCTCGGCGCCACCACGCCGGGCAATCTGCCCGGCCAGCTGGCCATCACTCCCGGCGACTACGCCCGCTGGCTGACCGAGATGGGTGCGCTCGGCGTCCGGGCCATCCGCATCTACACCATCCACCCGCCCGTGTTCTACACCGCGCTGGCCCGCTATGACCGGGCCCATCCCACCGCGCCGATCTACCTGGTCCAGGGCGTCTACCTGCCGAACAGCAGTTACCTGCGGACGGGCAACATGTACAACCCGGTGGCGACCAGCACGTTCCGCCAGGAACTGCGCGACGCGTCGGCCGCGGTGCACGGCACGCTGGTCCGCGGCCGGACGCCCGGGCGGGCCAGCGGGCACTGGACGGCGGACGTATCCCGGTGGACGGCGGGCTGGATCATCGGGGTGGAGTGGGACCCGGCCGCCACGCTGTCCACCAACCGGCACAACCCGCACGCCCCGGCCACCCGCGGCCGCTACTTCTACAGCACCCGCAACGCGAGCCCGGCCGAGCGCTGGCTGGCGGCCCGGATGAACGACATGGCCACGGCCATCGCGGGCACCGGGTGGACCGCGCCGATCGCGTTCGCCAACTGGCCCACGGCCGACCCGCTGCACCATCCCAACGAGCCCAACCCGCAGGAAGACCTGGTCGGGGTGGACGCCGACCACGTGCTGCCCACCGCGAACTGGCCCGGCGGCACGTTCGCCAGCTTCCACGCCTACCCGTATTACCCGGACTTCCTGCGCTACACGGCGAACTACCAGCACTTCATGATCGACGGCCACGCCGATCCGTACGCCGGCTACCTGCACGCGCTGAAAGTGCACTTCCGCGGGCGGATGCCGCTGATGATCACCGAGTTCGGCGTGCCATCTTCGCTGGGCTCGGCGCACACCGGCACGCTCGGCCGCAGCCAGGGCGACCACAGCGAGGCCCAGGCCATGCGGACGGACGCCAGCATGCTGGTCGAGATGCGCCAGCTTGGCCTGGCCGGCGGGTTCATCTTCGAGTGGACCGACGAATGGTACAAACAGACCTGGAACACCCAGCTGCACCAGCGGCCGCTGCGCCGCCTGCAGCTGTGGCACGACGAGTTCACCAACGAGCAGTACTTCGGGGTGGTCGCGACCGACCCGCTGCCCAGCGCGCCGCCGGCGGTCATCTACCGGGACCGGGCCGCGCTGCCCGTTCAGCGCGTCACGGCGTGGACCGACCCGTCCTACGTCCACCTGGTCATCCGGTTCGCCCGGCGGCCGGCCGGGCCGGTCACGATCGGGCTGGACACCATCGCCACCGTGACCGGGCAGCCACCACCCGGATCAGCCGACCGCCGGGCCAGCTACGCGCTGGTCCTCGACCCGGCCCGGCGGGCCGGGCAAGCCTGGGTGCGGGACCAGCTCGACCCGGATCAGCTGGACTACCAGCGGATCCCGCTGGACGCGCTGCCGCACGCGCCGGGCTGGGTGGCCCTGACCCTGGTCACCGACCGGCCGCAGGTGCTGCCGCTCACGCACCGCCACGAGCCGATGGAGTTCCAGGACGCCGGCCTGCTCCGCTACGGCTCGTGGAACCCGGCCCGGCCCGGTTACGAGAGCCAGGCACTCTGGCAGGTGACGGGCCGGGTGCTGGCGCTGCGCATCCCGTGGGCCATGGCCGGGATGAGCGACCCGTCGTCGCATCAGGCGCTGCTGCCGGAGGGCCACTACCACGTGACCAGCGTCACCATCCCGGGCATCGGCCTGACCGTGACTCAGGGTGCCGGGCCGGCCGAGCCGGTGGGGTCAGCTCAGCAGGCCGGCATGGTGCGCTGGCACAACTGGCGGACGGTGCGCTACCGGGAGCGGATCAAGCCCGGCGTGGCCGCGATCCGCCGCGCGTTCGCCGCGGTCACCGGCCCGGCCGCGCCCGGCCCGGCTTGGCGTCCGGGCGGGACGGCTCGGGCGGCCGGACGCTGAACGGGCCGAGCAGCGCCTGCCAGATCTTGCTGGCCTGGTCGCCGCGGTCGCCGTCCGCGCTGGCCTTGCCCGCCCGCAACCGGCTGCGCTGCAGTTTCGGCATGGGACCCGGAGTTTACTGCGGTCGCCCAGGCAGCGCGGCCGGAACCCGCGTTATGGCCGCTAGGGGACGACGATGGTGCCGGTGGCGGTCACCGCGATAAGCGGCTCGGCCAGCACGACCGAGGCCGACGCGCCCTGGCCGGGGTTGGCCCGGCACAGCACCCGGGCCTCGAACGCCAGGTCCCGGCTGCGCCGGCCGGTCCTGGTCACCGTCGCGGTGACCTCGATCACGTCACCGGCCAGCACCGGGGCGCGGAACTGCACGTCGGAGTACGACGCGAACAGGCCCTCGTCCCCGTCCATCCGGATGGCCGCCTCGGTGGCCACGTCGCCGAACAGGCCGAGCACGTACGCGCCGTCCACCAGGTTGCCGCTGTAGTGCGCGTGGCTGGCCGGCACGTACCGGCGGTGGGTCACGGATAGCCCGTCATGGCGGCCGCTCACGCCGCACCTGCCTCAGCCGCGCCAGCGGCTGGCTCGGGGGCCAGCACGTGCACCAGGTAGCTGGCCACCTCCCGGGGCGTGGTGCCGCGGCCGAAGATCTTGTCCACGCCCAGGCCGGCCGCCATCCCCGGGTCGAACCGCGGGCCGCCCACCACCAGCAGCGGCCGGCCGGCCGGGTAGGCGGCGCCGAACGCGGCGGACAGCGCCCGCGCACCGGCCAGGTGTGCCTCACGCTGCGTGACCACCTGGCTGACCAGCACCGCGTCGGCCCGTTCGGCCTGGGCCCGGGCCACCAGGTCGGCCACGTCGACCTGCGCGCCCAGGTTCACCACCCTGATCTCCCGGTAGTACTCCAGGCCCTTCTCCCCCGCGTGCCCCTTCACGTTCAGGATCGCGTCGATGCCCACGGTGTGCGCGTCGGTGCCGGTGCACGCGCCCAGCACGACCAGCTTGCGGCCCAGCCCGGAGCGCAGCCGCAGGTTGATCTCGGCCGGGGACAGCAGCGGGAACTCCCGCCGGGCCACCGTGACCTTGGACATGTCGACCAGGTGACTTACCCGCCCGTACACGATGAAGAACGTGAAGTCCGGCCCCATCGCCTTGGCGTGCACCACCATGGCCGGCTCCAGCCCCATCTGGCCGGCCAGCTGCAGCGCGGCCCCTTCGGCCAGCGCCCGCTCTTCTTCATTACCGAACGCCAGTGGCAGCGTGAATGACACCTGGACCTGCCCGTCGCCCGTGGTGTCTCCGTAGGGGCGGATTACCGTGCCGGTCACTGTGCCTCCAGGAACTCACTTGCCGGGTTGTAGTAGCCCTCGGCCTTCTCGATCACGCCGTCCAGGCCGCGGCCGCCGTCGGCCGGGCGCCGGGTGACGCCGAACGTGCCCTCGGCGATCGCGGTCAGCAGCCCATTGCGGTTGATCCGGCGGAGCAGGTCCACCGCCTCGCTGAGCACCTGCTTGGCCCGCTGCTCGACGAACCCGCCCGCGGGCGGGCGGAAGTTCTCGCCCAGCCGGGCCGCGGCCCGGGCCACATAGCGGGCGTTCTCCAGGGCCAGGTCCCGGTCGGACAGGAACGGGGTGTGGATGCCCTCGGTCATCATCCCGATCAGCAGGATGGACTGGTCGGTCATCACCCCGGCCAGGTTGAAGAACGCGTCCAGCAGGTAGCCGGCGAACACGTTGCCGGTCATGTGCTTGGTCGGCGGCATGTACTTGAGCGGCGCGTCCGGGAACAGCTCGCGGACCAGCTGGGCGTGCGCCAGCTCGAGCACGAGCGAGTCCGGGAGGTCCGGGTTGATCTCGAACGCATGGCCCAGCCCGATTTGCGCGTCGGGCAGCCCGGCCTCCTTGGCGAAGAACTCGTTGAGCAGCTGGCTGACCACGACGGTGTGCGCCGCGTCCACCGCGTCGGCGGTGGTCAGGTAGTTGTCCTCGCCGGTGTTGATGATGATCCCGGCCCGGGCATGGATCTGCCGGGCGAACCGCTGGTCGATGAACGTGCGCGGCGGGTTGATGTCCCGGAAGATGATGCCGTACATGCAGTCGTTCAGCATCATGTCCAGCCGCTCCAGGCCGGCCAGCGCGGCGATCTCCGGCATGCACAGCCCGGACGCGTAGTTGGTCAGCCGGACATACCGGCCCAGCTCGCGGGACACGTCGTCCAGCGCGGCCCGCATCAGCCGGAAGTTCTCCCGGGTGGCGTACGTGCCCGCGAAGCCCTCCCGGGTCGCCCCGTCCGGCACGTAGTCCAGCAGCGACTGGCCGGTGGACCGGATCACCGCCACGATGTCCGCGCCCTCCCGCGCGGCCGCCTGCGCCTGCGGGATGTCCTCGTAGATGTCCCCGGTGGCCACGATCAGGTAGATCCACGGTTTGGGCGGGTCGGCGGTGGCGCCGATCATCGCGGTCCGCTCGGCCCGCCGGGTGTCGATGGTGGCGAAGCCCTGGGCCAGCGCGCCCCGCGCGGCCTGCCGGGCGGCGGCCGCGCCGTTACCTTCCGGGATGCGGAACTTGACCGCCCCGGCCGCCGCGTCCCGGGCCAGCGCGGCCAGGTCCGGGTAGCCGCCGGCCGCCATCGCGTCCCAGGCCGGCAGGGCCACCCCGTGCTCCAGACCGGCGCTGCCGGCGACCGCGTCCACCAGCCGGTTCACCCACGGCATCCCGTCGCCGTCGGCGCCGTCCAGCCCGGCCAGCCGGAGCACGGCCCGCTCCACCGACACCGTGCTGTGCGTCCGCGCCAGCTCGACGATCGGGCCGCCCGCGGTGCGGGCCAGCTCCCGAGCCTCCGCCACCATCGCCGGGTCAAGCCGGAGCCGTGATTCCACCGGTCCTCCCTCAGTCTTTCCATCAGCCCTTCCATCAGCGCGGTGAGTTTGTGGTCACCGGCGACCGCAAACTCACCGCGCTAAGCCTTTTCGGGTGCCAGCCGCGCGTCGAACAGGCGGCGGACGCCGGGCTCGGACCGGATCAGGTCCAGCGCCAGGTCCGCATGCCCCGGGACATACCCGTTGCCGATCAGCATGGTCACGTCGGCGGCCATCCCCTCGGCGCCCAGCGCGGCCGCGCTGAACGAAGTGGCCATCGAGAAGAAGACCACCGTGCCCTCCTGGGCCGTGGCCAGGATCGCGCCGCCCTCGCACCCCGCGACGTCGACGCAGACGACGGTCACGTCCGCAGGCCCTCCCGCGGCCCGCACCTTGGTGGCGAGCCCTACCGGGTCGCGCGCGTCGGCGATCACGATCTCATCGACGA
>DATCUG010000020.1:0-2175 GCA_036567525.1 Streptosporangiaceae bacterium
GGGCGGTGACGTTCGGCGCCCGCCACCACGGGTCCTTGCGGAGCGTGCCCTCCGCGATCTGCGCCCGGCTCCTGGCCGGTGCTTCCGGTGCCTGTGTCATGCTCAGCGTCCTTGCTGCCTTGAGCGTAAGGGTAACGCCACGCGGATCGTGCGTGACCGACGAGTAAAACCTATTCTGCCTGTTCCCGCCGCGCAGTGACCGGGACCTCATCGTGACATGTGACGCTGGCTACACTCCTCCTAGGCTCCGGCGGAGGAAGTCGAGCTGGAGCAGGAGCAGGTTCTCGGCCACGGTCTCCTGCGAGGCCATGTGCGTGATGCCGGACAGCGGCAGCACCGTGTGCGGGTAGCCGGCCGCCAGCAGCGCGGCGGACAGCCGCAGCGTGTGCGCCACCACCACGTTGTCGTCGGCCAGGCCGTGGATGAGCATGAGCGGCCGGCTCAGCTTGGCCGCCTCGCTGATCAGCGAGCAGTGCTGGTATGGCGCTGGGTCCTGGGTGGGGTCGCCCAGGTACCGCTCGGTGTAGTGGGTGTCATACAGCGTCCAGTCGGTGACCGGCGCGCCGGCCACCGCGGCGTGGAACACGTCGGGCCGGCGCAGCACGGCCAGCGCGGCCAGGTAGCCGCCGAACGACCAGCCGCGGATGGCCACCCGGCTGAGGTCGAGGTCTTGAGGGTGCCGCTCGGCGGCTGCCTGCAACGCCGTGACCTGGTCTTCGAGCACCGGATCGGCCATGTCGTGCCAGACCGCGCGGTCCCAGTCCGGGCCGCGGCCCGGGGTGCCCCGGCCGTCCGCCACCAGCACCGCGAAGCCCTGTTCGGCCAGCCATTGCGGGGTCTGGAACGCGCTCTGGGCGGCCAGCACACGCTGCGCGTGCGGCCCGCCGTACGGGTCGAGCAGCACCGGCAGCCGGGCCGTGCCGGGCCGGTGCCAGGACGGCAGCAGGAGGGCGGCCTGGATCTGCCGCGGGCCGGCCCGGAACAGTTCCGGCCGCGGGGCGGACAGGTTGGGCTGCTCGGCGCGCACCGCGATCGGCGTGCTGACCGGAGGGCCGCCCGGACCGGCCTGGAGTACCTGGACGGTGGGGCCGGGCTCGCTGAGGGTGCGGCTGACCAGGACCGTGCTGCCGCCGGACCGGGTGCCGCCGTGGATGCCGCCGGGCGGGCTCAGTTGCCGCAGCCCGCGGCCTGAGTGATGGAGCCAGAGGCCGATCTCGGCCGGTTCGTCCCCGGACGCGGTGAACAGCACCGCCGTCCCGTCGGTGCCCAGGACGTCCCGGACCTGCAGGGTGGCCGGGGTGACCGGCTGAGCGGTGCCGGCCTGATGCTCGGCGACGGTGCCGAGCAGCAGGCGGCGCGCCTGGCCGTCGTCGGCCGTCCAGGCGATCTGCCCGTCGCTGGTCCGGGCGGGCACCCCGGACACGATGTCCACCCACTTCGGGTCGCTGTCCTCGCGGATCAGCGTGGTCTGCCCGGTGACCGGGTCGGCCTGGAGCAACCGCATCCGGCGCTGGTCCCGGGTCTGCACCACCAGCAGCGGTTCGGCCGAATCCCCCGGCCAGCTCACCGTGGCCAGGTAAGGAAACTCAGTACGATCCCAGCTCACCTCGGCCTGGCTGCCGTCCAGCCGGCACAGCCGCAGTGACACGTCCGCGTTGGCGGTGCCCGCGGCCGGATAGCCGATGTCCGCGGCCGGGCGGTCCGGGTGGGCCGGGTCGGCGATATGCCAGCGCTGCACCGGGCTCTCGTCCACCCGGGCGGTGAGGATGGCCGAGCCGTCCGGCGCCCACCAGAAGCCGCGCAGCCGGTCCATCTCCTCGGCCGCGATGAACTCGGCCAGCCCGTACACCACCCGGGCCTGGCCGTCCGGGTCGGCCAGCACCTGGTCGGTGGCGGCCGCGACGTCGAGCACGTGCAACGCGCCACCGGAAACGTAGCCGATCCGGCCGCCATCCGGGTCCGGCCGCGGATCCAGGGCCGGTGCGCGGACCGGGAGTTCACGCGGCGGGCCGGCCGGGTGACCGAGATCGGCCAGGTCGGCCACGTAGACCCGGCCGCCCAGGGCGAACACGGCGACCCGCAGATCGCGGTCGGTGGCGTAGCTGACGATCCCGCCGGCCTGCTCGCGGACGCGTTCCCGGCGCGCCTTCTCCACCGCCGGGAGGTCGCCCTCAG
>DATCUG010000021.1:0-2521 GCA_036567525.1 Streptosporangiaceae bacterium
AGGCTGGGGTCGCGCCAGGACGGCCCGGCTGGGTCCGCGGTCTGGCCGCCCGAGCCGAGCAGCACCGCGATCATCAGCACGCCGCAGCAGACACCCGCCGTGATCAGCGCCACCGCGGCCAGCCAGGCCACCGTGTGCGCGGAGTGCGGGATCGCGTGGCTCAGCGTGCTGAGCACCCAGATGCCGAGCCCAGCCGTCAGCATTAATGAGCCGGCGACCGCGAGCCCTACCGCCGCCCGGGCGGTGCGGCGGTCAATCAGCGCAGATCCCACCCGGCACACCCTACGGGACCTGGGCCGGGTTTGCCGGGCTCCTGCTTACCCTGGCCGTTTGTGCTGCCTTGTGTGAGTGCGGTGCTTTATGTGCCGCCTGATGCCGGTGCGGAGGCGCTGAACCAGGGACGACATGGCACGGCTGGGCGGATGAGTCAGGCCAGCCGGATGTGGACTGGGCCAGCGGCCGGGTCGGCGTCAGCGGCCCAGGCGCCGGGCAGGTGTACCGGGCGGCCGGGGATCAGGCGGCCGGTCCGCGAACTGGCCAGCAGCCGGGCGCCCTGGCGGACTTCGAGCCGGGCGGCCGGGCGGAAGGAGGCGCAGCGGAGCAGGAACCGGCCGCGCGGCGGGAGCAGTGGCGGCCGGACGGCGCTCGGCGAGATCCAGCTCAGCGGCGGCTCGACGGTCAGCGGGATACGGGGCCCGGCCGGCCCTCCGTGAGTGCCCAGCGCGGCCGCGATGTGCCGGGCGGCATGCCGCCCGCTCAGCGCGGCCACGTCCGCGGTCTCGGCCGGGTGGATCAGGTTCCCGGCCGCGAACACCAGCCGGGTGCCGGTTTCCAGCGCGGTGTCCACGGCCGGCCCGCGGGTGCCCGGGTCGAGCGGCACCCGGCCGGCCCGGGCCAGCTCATGGTCGGGAATCCAGTCGCCGGTGAAGACGAGCAGCTCACACCGCACGGTCCGGGTCGCCCCGGACCGGGTATCGGTCAGCTCGACCCCGGTCAGCCGGGACTCGCTGGTGAGCACCCGGCTGACCGTGGTGCCCGGCCACACCGGGGCGTGCCAGCGCAGCCGCGCGCCGAGCTGGAATGCCCGGTAGCTCTGCTGGGCCGGGTACCCGGTGACCAGCCCGGCCACCTCGGCCCCGGCGTGCGCCAGGGTGACCACGGCAGAGAAACTGACGTGTTCCGCGCCGACGATGACGGCCCGGCCGGGCAGCCGCTCCCCGTGCAGGTACACCCGCTGCTGCAGCTCACCGGTGGTCATGATGCCGCTGCCCCGGCGGCCCGGGACCAGCCGGGCGGCCCGGGGCCGCTCCCGGCAGCCGGTGGCCAGCAGGACGGCGGCGGCGTGCACTGTCTCGATGCCGCGCGGGCTGGTCAGGGTCAGCGCCCGGTCCCCGGCCCAGCCGGTGACGGTGGTCCCGGTCCGGATCTGCGCGCCCAGCCGGGCGGCCGCCGCCGCGTACCGGCGCGCGTAGGCCGGGCCGGTCAGCACCCGGTGCAGGTCACGCACGCCGAACCCGGTGTGCTGGCAGTGCCGCGGCACGCCGCCGGCCACGTCCTCGCGGTCGGCCACCAGGACCCGGTCCACCCCGGCCCGGCGCAGTTCGGCGGCGGCGGCCAGCCCAGCCGGCCCGGCCCCGATGATGAGCACGTCTGGGTTCACTGGGCGGCACCACCCGGCAGCGGCTCAGCCGCCAGCAAGTCAGCCGCCAGCAAGTCAGACACCGTGGCCGCGCAGTAGAAGCCCTGGCAGCGGCCGTTGCAGGCGCGGGTGCGGCGGCGCAGCCCGTCCAGGTCGGCCGGGGGCAGCGGGCTGGCCAGCGCGTCGCGGATCTCGCCCCGGGTGACCCGCTCGCAGTGGCAGACGATGCGGCCATACTCCGGGTCGGCCGCGATCCGCGCCGCGTCCTGGTACGGCCGCGGCCCGGCCTGCCCGAGGTACGGCATGACCGGCGGCCCGGCGGTGTCCCGCGCGGTCAGCTTCAGCCCGGCCGCGCCGAGCTGGCCGGCCAGGTACTCGGCGATACCCAGCGACGCGGACAGGCCGGTGGACCGGATCCCGCCCGCGCACGCGTAGCGCAGCTTCTCGTCCACCCGGATCTGGTAGTCCCGGTGCTCGGTGGCGGCGCGCAACCCGGCGTAGGTGGCGGTGACCTCCTCGGCCATCAGCCCGGGCAGCAGGCGCTGGCCCGCGTCCAGCAGACCGGCCAGCCCGGCCGCGGTGGTGGCGGTGTCGGTGCGGTCGGTCACATCCTCGGCGGTCGGGCCGAGCAGCACGTTCCCGTACACGGTGGGCGCGACCAGCACGCCCTTGGTCCGCGCGGTCGGCACAGGCAGCAGGATGGCCGACAGCAGCGGCCGGGCCAGCTTGTCGAACACGATCAGCTCACCGCGCCGCGGCGTGATGGTGAACGAGTCACCGCCGATCATCCGGTCGATCTGGTCGCTGTACAGGCCGGCCGCGTTGATCAGCCAGCGGCAGTGCAGCGGGCCGCGCGAGGTGCGCACCTCGTGCTGCTCCGGG